>JAOZVK010000461.1 GCA_029938185.1 Bacteroidales bacterium
TACGGCATTTGAGAGCATATTATTTATATTTACCCCCGATTACCATCGGAGGCATACCTATAGGTCTCTAATTGCTCATTCGCAATTAATCTAAAGGCATTTAACTCTCGTATATTTATAAATTTTTCATCTGTTTTTTAAACTGTTAGCTAAAAAAATATTAAAAATGAAACTTGCTCAATATTCAACATTAGACATTTTATATTCGATATAAATTTTTCATTTTAATTTGCCATTGTTTTTGTTCAATTTGACGTTTTTTGTGAGTTCTGAACATATGTTCCAATTCACTGTCTTCAAATATTTTTTCAGGTATTGGATTAGTATTTTCTATTTTATTTGAAAATACATTATCTGTTGCATTGGCATTTGCTCTGCTATAATTTTGATGTAAGTGTACATTAGCATTGGCTCTGCTTACATTGTTTCTTTCTTCTGATGATTTATTTTTCATAATTTGTTCCTTTTTAAAAAATAATAGATAAGTAGTATTACAAAAGTTTTTCGGTATTTGTTTTCGCACAATTAACTATATGACAACTTTTTGTAAAAATGTGTAAGCTACATTAAGTAGGACGAAGATCTTAATTTCATAAAACTAAAAAGTAAAGATAAATTTTGTTTATAAGATGTGTAAATATCTGATAGAGATAAATCAATAGCTATAAAAAACACAATTTGGGTGACATTTAACAAAACGTTTTAATGTTCCGTCAGATAAGCGGATATCTGCTAAACCAATATTTATTCTTTCTAAATTTTTCGATTTACATAAATATCCTAATCTTCTTATACGTGTGAAACCAATCGAAATATCTCTCAATGATGAATGGTTTCTTAATGGACGTAGAGTTCTTACTCTTGAACCAGAAACATCTAATTTTTCAAGTTTATGTAAGTTTTTTAGTGGTTTTAGGCTCCTAAGTGAATTACTGGCACAATTTAATACTTTTAAATTGTAGAGTTCTTTTATATGGAGTAATGTTTTTATTCCTCCACAATTTAAAAATTCTAATTTTTTTAATTTACTTATAGCTTTTAAGCTTTTAGTGTAATAACCAAGATTTAAATATCTCAATTCAGTTAATTTACCAATTGGATCAATATTTTTTTTCCTATAACAAAGCAAAACTAAAGAATCCATTTTTGTACAATTCTCTATACCTGATATTGATTTTAACGAATTGGTGGCAGCAATATATAAAACTTTTAGGTTTTTAGCATTCTCTACACCTTTTACGGATATTAATGTACAACGTGAAACCTTTAAGGATTTTAATTTTTTTAAATCACCCACACCTTCCAACGACCTCAAATGGAGATTATTACATTCTAATATTTTTAATTTCTTAAGAATAGCTAATGGTTTTAAGTTTTTTACTTTATAGTACTTATAGCCTTTTCTATATCCACTAATTTCTACACTTGTTTTATTCGAAAAATTTAACAATTGCTTATTTGTTGGATTAGGTGTTAAATTTTCTCCAATTATAAGTAGCTTTCTCCAGTCTTTATTGAGTGAATTCCACCAATGGCGAACTTCATTTATTCTGTTTGTATCGTTTTGCGAATACAATACTATAGTTGATTGTAGACATATAAAAATTAATATTGTGGTAAACTTTAATATTTTCATTTTTTATTTTCTTTTTCGGTTTCTTGTGATTGTAGTAGTTTTTTTCTATATCTTTATTGCTATTCCACCTTATTTTACATTTTTATATACGTTGTATTTTGTAATTTGATTATTATTAGTGATAAATCAATAGCTATAAAAAACACAATTTGGGTGACATTTAATAAAGCGTTTTAATGTTCCGTCAGATAAGCGGATATGTGCTAAGCCAATATTTATTCTTTCTAAATTTTTCGATTTACATAAATGTCCTAATCTTCTTATGCGTGTGAACTCAATCGAAATATCCCTCAAAGATGTAAGGTTCCTTAACGGACGTAGAGTTCTTACTCTTGAATTGGAAATATTAAGTTTTTCAAGTTTGTGCAAATTTTTTAGTGGTTTTAGGCTCCTAAGTGAATTACTAGCACAATTTAATACTTTTAAATTGTAGAGTTCTTTTATAGGACGTAATGTTTTTATACTTTCACAATTTAAAAATTCTAATTTTTTTAATTTACTTATAGCTTTTAAGCTTTTAGTGTAATAACCGAGATTTAAATATCTCAATTCAGATAGTTTACTAATTGGTTGAATGTTTATAAATATGCTACAATACAAAACTAAAGAATCTATTTTTGTACAATTCTCTATACCAGATATTGATTTTAACGAATTGTTGACAGCAATATATAAAACTTTTAGGTTTTTAGCATTCTCTATACCTTTTACGGATATTAATGTACAACGTGAAACCTTTAAGGATTTTAATTTTTTAAAACCATCCACCCCCTCCAATGAATTCATATAAAGATAATTACATTCTAATTTTTCTAAGTTTTTAAGAATAGCTAATGGTTTTAAATTTTTTATTTTATAGTCCTTATATCCTTTTCTATAACCACAAATTCTTACACTTGTTTTATTCGAAAAATTTAGCAACTGCTTATTAGTAGGGTTAGGGCTTAAATTTTCGCCAATTATAAGTAGCTTTCTCCAGTCTTTATTGAGTGAATTCCACCAATGGCGAACTTCATTTATTCTGTTTGTATCGTTTTGCGAATACAATACTATAGTTGATTGTAGACATATAAAAATTAATATTGTGGTAAACTTTAATATTTTCATTTTTCATTCTCCTTTTTCGGTTTTGGTTTCTTGTGATTTGGGATTATAGTAAACTTTTTCAAACTCTTTAACACTATTACGTTTTCTTTTACGCTTTAATTGATTTCTTAATTCCTCAATTTCTTTATTCATTAACTTTATATCATAAGACTCTTCTTTTATGTCTATAATATCTTCAAATTCATCGAAAGTATTCCATGAATCATCAACTTTTCCTATTATCAATCCCAGTGCATTTGAATCCTTACTTATAGCATATTTTACATTATTTTTATCTTGCCAAATAAAACGAGATATATGTCTCATTCCCAAACCATCTTCATACATAGCTACTTCTATGCCGTACATTTTATTTCTATATCTTATTCTTGTTTCACATGCTTTTAATTTATTATTTATATCCTCCTCTGCTATCCTATCGTATTGTGAGTCCAATATTTTTTGTGCTTTTTCATCCCATGGTTCTATTTCTATATACCCCTTATTATTAGATAATGCGTATTTAACACAATTTCCTTCTTTTCCTTCTTTTATATCTTTAGTTTTAGGCTTATCATTTTCCTCAATTGCACTATGGTACTGTCCCTTAACAATATCTAATAATTCTGATAGTCTACTTAGTTTATTTAATTTACTGGAAGCTATATTTAAATTTATATAATTTTGTGTTTTCCCATCTATATCATTTACAATATTTTTAGCTTCCTCCGGAGTAATTTCATAACCCGACAATTTTAGTTCTATCATAAATGTTTCTGCATTGTCTTTTCGTTTTCGTTCCAGAACCACATCGCCTTCCTTATTAAAATCTGGTTTCCATGCTTGTATTACTTTATTGTTGCTAAGAGTAGCTTTATTATGCTTTTTCTGCAAAACCCCATCAGCAGCTTTTTTTCCTTGTTCGTCTGCTTGTTTTTCTAAATCTTTGTTATCGTTTATCGGAAACTTACCAATTTGTTTATTTGCCTTTACTTTGCCTTCTCTTTGTTGTACTACATGGGCAAATTCGTGTCCTATAAGTTCTTGTCCTTTTTTGGTTTGGGGCTTAAATTGTCCGGGTGCAAAGTGTACATTGTTGCCTTGTGTAAATGCTAATGCTCCTACATCTGTTGCTTGCTTGGAGTCTTTTTTAATATTTATATTTGAAAAGTTGGTGTTAAATGAACTTTCCATCTTGTTTATTACATCTTTTGGAATACTGCTGTTTTTATCACATTTTTTTTGATGAATTGTATTTTGCTTTTCTTTTTTAGTTTAGAATTAGCTAAGTTATTTTGTTTTTATACTTTTTAATTACCATCTCCATTCCTTTACTTTTACTTCAACTCCATTTTTTCTTAAATAGTCAATAACGTTGTCTCTACTACATTCTATTGATAAATCATATTTTTTCTGTTCGCCATAATTAGTATATATTCTAATTATGATACCTCGTGTAGTAAATACTTTAATATAATTAATATCACAAAAATCTATGTTGTAGATATCACCTCTATAAAAATTATATACTACTAAATTTTTATCTGTTAATTTTAAACCATTAGATGCTGTAAGTTCTGCCCATATAAATATTACTTCAAAACAAACAATAAATATTAAAAAACTAATATGTTTTTCTGATTCCATAGCATAAAAGCCCATAAATGCAGCAATAATTATTAATGATTGGCCAATCTCAAAAATATAGCTATTTGCTTTTTATATTTTTTGTGCCAGCAACGATAGCTTCACGGTAGTTATGTAAGTTCCCTGAAGCACTTTTAATACTCTCCACATTTTGTATTGTATTTACCACAACAGTTATTTTCTCAGTATTTTTAGTGGCTCCTCCAAAAACATCTATCGTTAACTCGAAGCCTCTACCAAGTTTGGAACTCGAATTTGCAAAAACTCCAACTATTTGGTAGAAGAAGTCTGTACCAGCTATTTTCTTTTCCAATTCTG
>JAOZVK010000061.1 GCA_029938185.1 Bacteroidales bacterium
TAACTTTTAATTTGCGATTGTTTTTGAAAAAAAGAACTGTTTTTGTGAGTTCTGAGTTTACTAAAGTTTTTATCTATTTTGTATAAAGTTTATTTCCTTAATCTCAATTAATTAAAGTCTTAGACCTATTTATTGTTACTTACGCATTTTATTGACATTCTAATTAATATGTAAGTTATAAAAATATAAATTTCATATATTATTAAAAAATTAAATATATACTATATGTGTTTATTATCAGTTATTTACATTTTTACATTACTAAATTTGGTATGATTACTGTTCTGTATAATCATTAGTTTTTATTTTTTATAAATAGGTCGATATATAAAAACGACACTTTTATTTTTTATATTATACTGGTTATCAAATATAAGCAAAATTATTCATTGTCTATTATTCATTGTAAATTACTTATTATATTGTTTATCAAGTGTAAGTAAAATTATTCATTGTTCATTATTAATTTATAAATTCTTTAAAAAACGGCTCCTAAAGTTTATTTACGCACAAATTTATTTTTACTTTTTAATTAACTGATAATCTGTAATGATAAGCTTGTTTATGCGAAAGCAATCTTAAAAGGCTCGAAGAGCCAAAAAACCTAAGTTAAATGAAAAAAATATTATTATTATTTGCAGTTTTTTTTGTCAGTTATTTAGCAAGTGCTGAAAATAATCCTTTATGGATGCGCTATCCATCAATATCACCCGATGGTAAATTTATTGCATTCTCATACAAAGGAGATATATTTAAAGTATCATCAAGCGGAGGTACAGCAATAGCTTTAACAACGCATAAGGCACACGAATATAAACCAGTTTGGGCACCTGATGGTAAGTCAATTGCATTTGCATCAGACCGACATGGGAATTTTGATATATTTGTTGTTCCAGTTACTGGAGGAAATGCAAAAAGACTAACTTTTTACTCATCAAATGAATCTCCAAGTAGCTTTACTCCAGATGGTAGGTTTGTATTATTTAGCTCAACAATAAATGATGTTCCACAGAATACTATGTTTCCACGACGAAATTTAAGCGAGCTTTATAAAGTTTCGACAAGTGGCGGAAGAACAATACAGGTTTTATCAACTCCTGCAATTGATGCACGATATAACAAATCAGGAAATAAATTGTTATACAGAGATGTAAAAGGACTTGAAAATCATTGGCGAAAACATCATACATCGTCTGTTACCAGAGATATTTGGATATATGATACAAAAAGTAAAAAACATACAAAGCTAACAACATTTAAAGGAGAAGACTTATATCCTGCATTTAGTAAAGACGAAAACGAGGTATATTATATAAGCGAACAATATGGCTCAAATGCTAATATTTGCAAAATTGCTTTGTCGAATCCAGCAAAAGTGGAGCAAGTAACAAAATATAAAAATCATCCTGTACGATTTTTATCAACTGCAAATGATGGTACATTATGTTATGGATACGATGGAGAAATATATACAAAATCTGTTTCGGGTTCGGCAAAAAAAGTTAAAATATCAATTTTTATTGACGATAGAGAAAACTTGACTCAAGTAAAAAAACTGTCGAAAAGAATTTCAGATATGGCAGTTTCGCCAGATGCTAAAGAAATTGCATTTATAATTCATGGCGAAGTATATGTAACTTCGGTTGATTACAGTACTACTAAAAGAATAACTAATACTCCAGAGCAAGAACGTTCGGTAAGCTTTAGTCCAAACGGGAAATCATTATTATACGCAGGCGAACGCAATGGAAGTTGGAATCTATATCAAACTAAAATTGTAAAAAAAGATGAAAAACATTTTGCAAATGCTACTACTTTAAAAGAAGAAACTTTACTTAAAATTTCAGAAGAAACATTTCAACCACAATATTCACCCGATGGTAAAGAAGTTGCTTTTTTGAAAGAACGTGACGAATTATGGGTTCTAAATTTGAAATCTAAAAAAACTCGTTTAATTGTTAATAACAAACGTAGCTATTCGTATGCTGATGGTGATCAGTGGTATGAATGGTCGCCTGATAGCAAATGGTTTTTGGTTGATTATTATCCAAACCAAATTTTTGTTAATGATGTTGGCTTAATTAGTGCCGATGGAAAACAAAAAATCAAAAACTTAACCCAAAGTGGTTATAGTGATGGTCTGGCTAGATGGATGATGGGGGGCAAAGTTATTATGTGGTTTTCCGATAGAAATGGTTATAGAAGTCATGGTAGTTGGGGATCGCATGGTGATGTTTATGCTATGTTTTTAACACAAAAGACACTTAATAAGTTTAATTTATCAAAAGAAGAAGTTGCTTTATTAAAAGCAAAAAAGAAGAAAGACAAAAAGAAAGACAAAGATAAAAAAGACAAAAAAGTAAAGACAAAAGATGTTGTTTTTGAATTTGATGGACTTGAAGATAGATATAAACGAATGACTATAAACTCATCAAATATTAGTGATGCTATTATGACACCTGATGGTGAAAAATTATATTATTTAAGCCGATTCGAAAAAGGGTTTGATTTATGGGTTCATGAATTTAGAAAAAATAAAACAAAACTCGTATCGAAACTTCGCGGTGGTGGTGGTGCCATGCAATTTGATAAAAAAGGTAAAAACCTTTTTTTATATTCAGGAGGTTCTATATTAAAAATTAGTGTTGGTAGCCATAAGAAAAAAACAATTTCTTTTTCTGCAGAACTTAATTGGAACAATTTAGCCGAAAAAGCATATATGTATGAACATGTTTGGAGACAAATGAAAAAGAAATTCTATAATCCAAATTTACATGGTGTAAAATGGGATTTCTATAAAAAAGAATATGCCAAATTTTTACCGTTTATAACAAATAATTATGATTATGCTGATTTATTGAGCGAACTTTTAGGCGAAATTAATGCATCTCACACAGGTTCTGGATACAGACATAGTGACCCAAATGGTGATAAAACTGCTAAACTTGGTGCATTCTATGACCTTAGCTACAAAGGCGATGGTTTGAAAATTGTTGAACTTATGGACAAAAGCCCATTGTTGGGAGCAAACAAGAAAATTACTAAAGGAATGATAATAGAAAAAGTAGATGGACAGCTAATTAAAGCAAAGCAAGACTACTTTAAATATTTCAATAATAAAGCAGGAAAAAAAGTATTGTTTACAATATACGACCCTGCAACAAAAAATAGATGGGACGAAATTATTAAACCAATTTCAATAAGAAGCGAAAGCAATTTATTATACAAACGTTGGGTAAAACAAAGAAGAATAGAAACTGAGAAAGTATCAAAAGGACGACTTGGGTATATACATGTAAGAGGTATGAATAGTGCAAGTTATCGACATGTATTTAAAGAACTACTGGGTAGATATTTTAATAAAGAAGCCATTGTAATTGACACCAGATTTAATGGAGGTGGATGGTTACATGATGATTTAGCCACACTTCTTAATGGTAAAAGATATGTTGATTTTTATCCAAGAGGTAGAGAAATGGGTTTCGAGCCAATGCAAAAATGGACTAAACCTTCAGTTGTTTTAATGAATGAGGGTAACTATTCCGATGCTCATGCATTTCCATTTACATACTCTACTCTTAAAATAGGTAAAACTGTTGGAATGCCTGTTCCAGGAACAATGACAGCTGTTTGGTGGGAAACTCTTATTGATAGAAGTTTGTACTTTGGTATACCAATGGTAGGTGCAAAAACTATGGAAGGAAAATATCTTGAAAATAATCAATTGGAGCCTGACTATAAAGTTGTAAACAAATACGAAATTGTTATCAAAGGTCGTGACCAACAGTTAGAAAAAGCAGTTGATGTATTACTAAAACAATTAGATAAAAAATAGGTCAAAAATTTTTCTGATTATACAACTCTCCTTAGTGTTTAAGGGGAGTTTTTTAGTATTGTTTGGTAAATATTAGGATAATAGTTTTTTATGATTTTTGCGTAAAAAGTAGTCCCCTGAATATGTGTCGTTTTAACATATATTTACAAAATTTAACATTTGGTATTTCTACTTTTGTAATTTTTTTTTATTATGTTTATAAAAAAAGTTACCAACAAAAAAGCTAATACCACACCTTACATACAGGCTTGTAAGAAGCAAACGTATTAATAGAAATTTCAGACATATAAATAAGCACCCATACAAAAATTTATACCACATTTTTCACATTTTCCTCTCTTAGACTATTTTCTCATTTTTGTTGTGGTTTGAAACATGGCACATATTTTTACTTATATTCGTTGTATGTTGTTATATTTTAAAAATTGCAATGAAAATCAATAACATAACTGCCTACTGTCGGCGTGGCTTCAATGCCACACCGACAGTTTTAAACAGGCAAAATGTAACAAACCAGTACACTATTTTCTCATTTTACTAATTTTTATCAATAAATAAACGAAATACATAATCTCCCAGTTCTTCACTATAATCGGTTATGGTAAGGTCTTCGACCTATTTAATGTTGCTTACGTATCCTGCTAAGACATTGATAATGTGCGATATAGTAAAATAGCTTATGCCAAATTTGTTTTGTTTCCCACAAATATCTTTGTGGGCTATCAATAGTTTCGTCCTATCGGACTTCGGACTAGTGTATTAAGACATAAATTGCTTAAGTTTATAAATGTAATAATTTGACAGGATTTACATGATTAACAGGATTTTAAACATGTAAATCCTGTTAATCCTGTCTAAATAATTCTAAAGAAACTTACGTCTTGTTACACTAGGGACATCAGCAGATGAAAACTCCTGCCGAGCGCAGTAAACATCCTGTCCAAATTACACCAAATAAGTAGTCTTACAAAAATTTTTCGGCATTTGTTTTATATAATAAACAATATAACAGTAGTTTGTAAAAATGCGTAAGCCACATTAAATAGGTCGAAGACCTTAAAAATCCTATTTTCTTATAAGTTCCAACAATTGTTTTGCATTTAACTTTCCTGTTACATCGGTTCCTGCAAGCAAATTGTCGGCAAGTTGGCGTTTCGATTTATGCAAATTAATTATTTTTTCTTCAATAGAACCTTTAGTTACCAAACGATAAACAGTAACAGGGCGTTTTTGTCCAATTCTGTGTGCTCTGTCCGATGCTTGGTCTTCGATTGCCGGATTCCACCAAGGGTCAAGATGAATTACATAATCAGCTGCTGTTAAATTCAATCCAAGTCCTCCGGCTTTCAAACTTATAAGAAATACATCGCCTTGTCCTGATTGAAATTCTTTAATACTTTGCTCTCGTTTTTTTACAGGTGTGCTACCATCAAGATATTTATATTCAATATTATTAGCTTCGAGTTCGCTTCTCATTATTGTTAAAAATCTAACAAATTGACTAAAAACAAGTACTTTATGATTACCATCTAAAATATCTTTAAGAAGCTCCATGAAAACCGAAACTTTTGAACTCTGTATTTTACTATTTGCTAAAACAAGTTGTGGGTGACAACATGCTTGTCTCATTTTTGTAATTTCGGCAAGTATTTGAAACTGTTTTTGAGAATCAGGTTTATCATCACTATCAAGATTTTCTATTGCTTTTTGTCTTATTGCTTCATAAAATGCCAATTCATGTTTACTTAGTTCAATTTCAAGAGTTATTTCGGTTTTCTTTGGTAACTCTTCTAATACTTGTGTTTTTGTTCGGCGAAGTATGAAAGGTTGAATTAATTTTTTTAATTTTTTCCTCGCATCTTCTTCTGTATTAGCAACAAAACGCTCATTAAACCTTTTTGCAGTTCCTAATAATCCTTTGTTTATAAAATTAAATAAGTTCCACAATTCGCCCAAATGATTTTGTATAGGAGTACCAGTTGTTATTAACTTAAAATCTGCTTTTAATTTCATTGCAGCTTTTGAGGTTTTTGTATTATAATTTTTAATTGCCTGAGCTTCGTCCAAAATTATTGTTTTCCAACTTATTTCAGATAACATTTCCGATTCGCTTTGTAGAAGTCCATAAGTACATATCAATACATCAAATTCTTTTAGAGATTCTAATTTTTCTTTACGATTTCCTGTTCTCAAAAGAATAGGATTTAAAGTAGGTGCAAATTTTATTATTTCGGCTCTCCAATTTCTTGCAACCGATGCTGGTGCAATTACCAAAGCAAAACCATCGGAAGCTCTTTGCAACAACAAAGCAATTGCTTGTATTGTCTTTCCAAGTCCCATATCATCTGCAAGACAAGCACCTACCCCCCATGCCGCAAGTTGCGATAACCAATTATATCCAGTAATTTGATAATCTCTAAGTTCGGTTTGCAGTGTCGATGGAACTTTTGGTTTTATTGTTTTGGCTTTTTCAATGCGTTGTTTTTGTTCTATCCATGCATTGTCGGTTTCCATTTGTGTAATATTTTCGGTAAGTCCGTCAATAGCTTGAGCTGCTAATGGGTGTATTCGTATTGAGCTTTTGTTTCTATCTGAATATGAATTAAGCTCATTAAGATGGTTACGAAATTTTTCGGTAAGTGCAATAAATTCACCATTTTTAAGCTCAATAAAATTTGTTTTATTATCTTCGAGTATTTCCAAAAGCTGTTTTAAATCAAAAACAAGTCCATTGTCAATTTTTAGTTCACCCGAAACTTCAAACCAATCGGTATTGTGCTTAATACGCATAAACATGTCATCATAAGATACTTCTTTACGAATAGTATATTTTTCGCCTTGAGGCCATTCTATAACTACATCTTTTTTAATATTTTGTAATTCCGATAATAATTGCAGTGCTTCTTGTGGTTCTTCGGTAATATAAACACTGTTATAGTTTGAAGTAGACTGTAGTTCGGGACATGAACTATACACAAATTTTGCATTCTGAGTTTCTTTTGAAAGATTACGGCTTGTTTTAACTTTTTTATTATTGACCTCTGCAATAATATTTTTGCCTCCTTTTCCTGGTTTTAAATATGTTGATGCTGTTTTAAAAGGTTTTACAAAAAGTTCGGCTTTTATTCCTTCATTGTAAGGCAATAGTTGCGTATATATTTTACTGTCAGCTTTTACCGAACGAATATCATCGTCGGCATATTTCAAATCTGACTGAATTGTTAGAACAGATGATAAATTAGATATTACTTTCTGTAATTTACCCTTAGCTTTACTTGGTATAGTAATTTTCTTTTGTCCAAAAGTTTGGTATATTGATTTGTGCGAATCTGTAATTTCAATTACTTTATATTTTGTTTGAGTTTCCTTCTTAATAGTTATTCCTGTTTTATCACAGTTTATAGAAAATTCCAATGAGAATGAATCATTACTCTGTTTTACAATAAGTTCTGGCGATGCCTTTACTAATTCGATTTTAACAGTAGGATTATCTTCTAAGAAAAGACTTGGATGTCCTATCATGGCATAAAATGCCTTTGTTTTATCAAAATAATAATCTACGCTTCCCCAGTAGTCTGATTTTTCGGAATATATGCTTGCTGAAATATTTTTATCCTGCGGACTCATACAATCCAATTCATTATTCATCAATTTTTTTATAGCTATATTTCTTCCTTTCGACCATTTTCCATTTTTATTAATTACCTGAAATTTAGGTTGTATACTTAAATGTTTTATATTAATCAACCATGCTATTCTCTCATGTCCAGTAATTGTTTGTTGAGTTGGGTTATTTAGACTTATTAAAGAGTTAATTATACGCTCCCATGGCTCTACTTTTTTTACAATCTCAAATAAATTTGTTTTAATATCAGTTTGTGCTTTTATATTTTTACTAATTTCATTAAAATGTTCCTTTTTGTAATTTAATTTCGATAACAATACAGCTCCTTGATATGCAAAATAATTATAATTATTTTTTATAGCTTTATTTATTATTTTTTCTAATTTTTGTTTTTCATCAGACCTTGCTGATGCAGATGACCAATATTTTGCATGCAAATAAAAAAAATTGCTTAATTCGTAATTATAATCTTCCTTAATTTGTTTTAATATTCGGTTTCTTTCTGCGGTATCGTTTTTTTGAGCGTATGCAACAGCTAAAAATGAACGATATACAGCTTCATAATTTGTTTTTGTAGTTTGTTTTAGTAACAAAAATATATTATTAAGGTTTTCTAAACCATCTTGGAAAAGTGCAGGTATATAAAATATAGCTGAAATAAAAGGAAGTAGAATTGTTTTTTTTCGTGATTCTTTTTTAAATAAAACTAAAGCTTTATCGTAAAGTACAATCGCTTTTTTGTAATCACCATTAATAAATTCAATAGTACCAGCTTGAGATAAAAAATAATAATTGTCTGGATATTTGTTAATAATTTTTTGTGCATCTTTAAGTTTTCCTTGAAAAATGTATATATTTACCAATATATTTTCAGTTGATATTTTATTTCTTCCTTCGCCATTCTTAACTATATTTTGTAGTGTAGGTATGTAATCATCAATAAATTCAAAGTTTTTTAAATTTCCATATACAATATGTATAATTATTTCTAACTGCACTTCATGATCCTGTTTTTGTAATAATTCACTATTATTATAAATTATTTTTTTTAATTCATCAGATAGTTCATTATATGATATTAGTTTTTTAATAATGCTATAATTTTCCAGAAAATTATCTTTATCAGCAAGGTATAATGAGTATTTTATTTCTCGTAACAAACGACTTAGAACATGTTTATTATTTGAATAATAACTAACTTCATTAGTAGGAAAAAAACGTCTTATATTTTCAATATGTGTTATTATTTTCTTATCTTTGAATGCTTCTTCAAAAAGAAATTTTTTAAATTCTTTGTTTGGAATTTGTAAAGGGGTGCCATCAAATATAAGTCGCGAGTCAAAAGCTTCCTTTAATGTATCATTAAATAGCTTAACATAGTAATTCCTATCATCAATATTCCTTATATTTGATTTACGTAAAAAATCAACAAAATTTGTTTTATTTACATCTTCGTCACATAGAGCAAATACTTTCAATAATTCTTTTTGATCTTCTGTAGATTCTGAATATGTTTTTATAAGTAGATTCATTTTAATTATTATATTTAGTTGAGGTCTTCGACCTATTTAATGTGGCTTACGCTTTTTAACCGCAAAGTTTCGCAAAGGTTCAATTCGTAATTAATAATTCGTAATTTCCATATCAATATTTTTCTTATTTTTCAAAATTCTTTTTTCTCATCGTAGTAAATTAAGTATGTTTTTACTTCGATATTATTAATAATCTTTGTATCCTCTTTTATTTTGTCCGATTTTATTGTATTTTTAATAAAAACAATGTAAATACCTTTTTTTATTCCAGCTTGTTTACAATAATAAGCTATTTGGTCTTTTCCTTTTTTAAAGTCAGTTGGATTATAATATTTTTTTGTTTCAATAAAATATTCAAATCCTTTTACATTAATAATAAGGTTAGTATTGCCTAATGATACTTGAGCTTCTTTATAACTTCTTGCTTCAATTATTTGTAAAAACACACTAATAAAAGTTTCAAAACTGTAAATCATAGCAGCTTCGGGTATTGATTTAAAGTTTCCATTTTTGTCTTTTTCTCTGTATGGTCTAAAACTGCGTAAATTTATATGTTGTTTATAATTATCTATTAATTTGTCAAAATTTATCTCATTTTTATTATCAAAGTATTCTTCAACTAACATATTTTCTGCAATACGCTCTCCTTCGCCGTTTGTGTACGGATAATAATAGTTAAAAAGAGCTTTTTTGTATAATGGCACCCAAAACTGAACATATAATTTCTTATCAACAGTATTTTTGTAAGGTTTAATTAATCCGTTTGCATTAAGTTTTTTTATTGCATTATCATTTATTCTGTATCGTAATTTGCTTGTTGAAAATAATAATTTTTGGACAAATTTGCGATGTTCGTCTGCTTTATTAAAAATATTTGAAATGTTTTTATCGACAGTTATATCAAGATACCATCGTTCTGTATCTAAATAATCATCGTAATCAAGTTGCTTTTTGTTCGGATTTGTATCAACAAGTTTTTTGGCAAAGCCGTTTACAAGTCCAGGTTGATTGGCGGTTATTTCACATATTTTTTGTATTACTTTTTTGTCAAATAATTGTCCTGTTTCGGTTTCGTGTTGTGCAAAAAGTTCTTGAACTTCTTCTACTGTAAAATAAGGCATTTCTAAATTGTCTACAATATTAAAAAGGCTTGCATTTTCTTTGATAATTCCTGTAATATTGACGACCCCCACAAGTATTACACTTTTTAGGCAATGTTTTTCTCGTGTATGAAAGGCTTTTCTTACAGCATGTAAAAAAGAGTTTAGGTATTGGGACTCTATTCCCTTTACTTCATCAATTATTAATACGAATTTTTGTTTTTTTAACAGTTCAATTTGATAAAAAATATCAGATATATTTGTTTGAGAAAAATTTGTAGCCCAAAATTTGTTCAGCTCTCCTACAAAGTTTTTTAAAAATGTGCTTTCAGGAGTTTTTTTTAAATTCTCAGTATTTATATGAGCTACTTTATAATTGTTCTTTTTTAATTCATTTGCAAGTAATTTGAAATATGTACTTTTACCTGTTTGATGAGGTGCCCAAACTGTAAAATACCTTTCGTTTTTTACAAGATTAATTCCTTCATCTATAATATTTTGTCGCTTTATTGTGTAATTTTCTTTTGGAATATTGGGTCCTGATGTGTTAAATGTTCTCATTATTTAAAATTTATTTGTAATTTATTTGGTATTTTTCACAAGTGTTGATTTATTATTTACTTTTTGAAATTTAAAAAAATCTCAAATATTCAGAGTTCAAAGTTTGGGTTCATCGAGCATATTTATGCACAAGTTTATTTTTGCTTTTTTAATTAACTGGTAATCAATAATAATAAAATTAGTCAGACGTAAGCAACGTTAAAAGGTTCGAAAAGTCTATATTTTAAATCCCAGTATTAAAATATCATCAATTTGTTTTCCTTTTCCAATCCATTCAATAATATTTTTATCAAGAATATTTTTTTGAATATCCATTGGTTTTTGATTTATTTCCAATAATAATTCTCTTAATCTCTTAGGTGTAAATTTTCTATTTTTTAGTCCTCCTAATTGATCTTGGTATCCATCAGTAAAAAGATATATTATATCATTTTTTTCAAGTTGTATTATATGGTTAATAAAAGGTTTTTCTTTTATATAAATACCAACAGGATTTTTTGTTCCTTTTGTAATTATTAATTCATTATTTCGAATTAAATAAAGAGGATTATTAGCTCCAGCATATTGCATTGTATTGGTTTGTTTATCAATCATACACAGAGCCATATCTATTCCATCTCTTGCTTCGGTTGATTTCTTGGTTTGTCTTAATGATTTTTTAATCAATTCGCGCAATTGGTTAAGAATATCAGCAGAATTTATAGAGTTTGAATTGATATTTTTCATATTTCTTGAAGTAATTTCATTTAGGAATGATATTCCCAACATACTCATAAATGCTCCGGGTACACCATGTCCAGTACTATCGGCAGCAGTAATAATCAACGTTTTTACTTTTTTTGATATCCAATAAAAATCGCCACTTACAATATCGCGTGGTTTATATAGTACAAAGCTTTCTGGAATTATTTCTTGGATTGCTTTTTTCGATGGTAAAATAGCCGATTGGATTTTTTTTGCATAGTTTATACTAGCCAAAATATTTTTATAAGCATTTTCTAATTTTAGTGTTCTTTCCTCTACTCTTTCTTCTAAAGTTTTGTATAATAATGCATTTTCGATAGAGATTGCAATTTGTGACGAAAGTATTTCTATGGTTTTCAATCTTTGTGGTGTAAATGCTCCTACACTAAGATTATTTTCGAGATATATTATTGCTGTTAGCTCAGTTTTATTTATGATTGGATGACAAAGTATTGATTTAATTTTTTCTTTTTTTATATATTCATTCGTATTAAATCTAGAGTCTTTGAAAGCATTATTTAAAACAATAGTATTTTTTGTACGTTTTACGTATCTGAGAATACTCAAAGGCAATTTATTGGAGTTTGTTACTTTTTGGTTTTGTAAAACTTCAATTTGCTTATCTTTATAATTTCCTTTTGCTTCAATTTTCAAAATATCTTTGTTGTTTGATAGTATTGCACCTTTTTCGGCACCAGCATTTTGTAAAAGTATTATCATCATATTGTTTAGGAGTTTTTCTAATTTTACTTCTCCAGATAGCGACTGCGATGCTTTTAAAATACTATTTACATCAAACGATAAATCGGAAAAACCACCAACAGTTGTTCTTGTATTAATTGTATTATTAGTTGTTTGCTCACTTTGATTTTCATTAAATATAAAGTTTGGATATTTTTGAACTATACGTTTTGATTTTGAATTTGCCCCCCATATTTTATAACACTTATATGCATTTTGCATATTATATTCGGCAAGATGAAATTTGTTTTGTTCAAAATAAAATCTACCTGTTAGTTCCCATATTAATGCTTCTTCATTTAAAAAATTATTATTTCTTGCTCCTGTGATTGCTTTATCGTATAAGTTTCTTGCTTTATCTGTTTTGTTTAAAACTCGCATTAGCTCGGCTTGAACTATATCAAACTTATGTTGAAAATTTGAAATACAGTTTTTTGACCAATTTTTAATTTTTTGTTGGTTGTTTTTAACAATTTTTAAAAATTTTGCTTTTGTTTTTTTATCTTTTTTATTGTACAACGCAAGCATTGATAGGGAATAATAGAATGTGTGAATTACTATTAAATAGTTTGCTTTTATTCCTGATGTGTATTTATTTGTATCATTTGCATTTTGATATGCTTTTTCGAACATACCAAACAAATAATATAATATAGTTTTGAATATATATAAATAGCTTAGAGTACTTAGGTCATTTGATTTTTTTAGTATTGGTATTTCTTTTTCTTCATTAAAATAAGTTCCTTTGAAAGTTTCGAATACCGCATTTTCGTTAATTAAAAAATAATAATACTGAAGGTAAATTTCCTGACGTTTTATACTAACCGATTGTTTTAGTTTTTTTAAAATATTAAGTTCTTTTAAAGAATCGGAATTTAATAATTCTAAATTTTTTCCAATTATATTACTAATAAAATTCAGACTAGATAGAGAATATGCAGCAAATTCAATATCTCCTGTTTCATTTCCAATTTTATATATTTTTTTGAATGATTTATGTATATCATGTAACTTAACTGACCATGGATATACAGTAAAGTTTGCCATATAATTAGCTCTGGCTGTGAATTCTACTGAATTTGTTATGCCTATTAATTCTAAAGCAATATCACTTATTTTTTTGGCTTGCATTATTTTTTTCATCATAACCAAAATAACCGAGTATGCAGTAAATACAAAAGGTGTACTTTCTGAAATTCCTTTTTTTATGAAAATTTGAAGTGCTTTTAATGTAATAATTGGAAATACATTAGGTTCAGTCAAATATACTGAAGAGCCTACAGCACTTATTATATTAACTATAGCTATATATTTGCGTTCAGTTAATTTGGGTAAAGTTAAAATATTGTCTACACCTTTTCTTTTTATTAATATTGATGTTTTGATATATTCCTTTATTATATGTATTTTATTTGTTTTTTTCGGGATATGAACTCCTAATTTATTAAATAGATAATTACCAATTGCAATAGCTTCTATATAATTAGCTTGTGCAGTATGAATATTTATTAAAAAGATATTCGAATTGATTGTATCCAATATGTTGTTGGCATTATTAATAATTGCATTAATAAATACTTCCGATTCTTCATACATTCCAATTAAGTATGTAATTTCGGCAAGTTTGTCGTACACATTCAAAGTAAAGTTATAATCAGTTTCCCATGAGTTTTTATCTATTAAATTTAACGATTTATTAAAATACGAATACGATTGCTGATAAGCCAGCGATTCTTTGGCTTTAACTCCTGCATTATAATTTAGCATTGCCAATTGCTTTACTTCATCCTTATTGTTAATAAATTCTGTACAAAAGTTTAATTGATTTGCTATTTCAAATTCATAACTATTATGTACTTTTTTTGGTGGGTTTTCTAAAAGCAAATTACCAATTTTATAATGATATTCTTTTCTTTTATTTTCTGGTATTGTCGAATATACAGCCTGTTGAACCCTATCGTGTATAAATTTAAAGTTTATGAAATCATAGTTTATAATTAATTGCTCATGAATAGCGATTCTTAAATCATTTTTAGTTGTTTCACTGTCCTTATTATATAATGTATTTAGTAAATCAAACTCAAATTTATTTCCAATACAAGATGCTAATTTTAGAATTTTTTGAGTTGCAATTGGTAGTTTAAGTATTTTATTGGCTACTAATTTTACAACATTGTCGGTTACATTTCTGCTTTCAATATTAATAAAACTCCATGTCCACCATTTTTTTTCTTGATTAAACCATAATAGATTTTCTTCGTATAATGTTTTTAGAAATTGAATAACAAAGAATACATTTCCTTTGGTTTTTTCATATACAAGTTGCGACAATTGTTCTAAGCCAAAAGTATTCTTTGTGTCTTGGGGGTTTAGGGCATCAATAATAAACGATTTTGTATCTTTTTCATTTAAGTTTCTAACTTTTATTTTGTTTACTACTAAATCATTATCTCCTAAATCGTCAATGAATTTAATAAATGGGTGTGAAAAACTAATTTCATTTTCACGATATGCTGTTATACATAAAAAATTGCTTATTTCGAAATCTGATAGTAAAATTTTCAGCAATTCGATTGATGCACTATCAGCCCATTGCATATCATCTACAAAAATTATTACAGGATGTTCTGGTTTGCAAATTGCTTTTATAAAATTAGACCATACATAGTTAAACCTATTTTGAGCCTCAAACCCTTTTAGTTTTGGAACTTCGGCTTGCCTACCTATTATATCTTCAATTTCGGGGAAATAGTTAGTAAGTACTTTGCCGAGTCCATCTAAAGCACTAATAATAAGATGTTTCCAATATGTTAATTTTTTCTCATTTTCGGTAAGAATAATGTCAATAAAATTTTTGAAAACCTGAGTGAATGCATAATATGGTGTGCTCATTTGAAATTTATCAAACTTTCCTTCTAAGTAAATTCCTTTTTTTGAGGTAATTGGTTTATGTATTTCATGTACTAACATTGACTTACCTACTCCCGAAAAACCTTCAATAATTAATAATTCTTTTGAGCCAAGCAATACTCTATCATAAATTTCTAATAGTTTTTTTATTTCTTTTTTGCGACCATATATTTTTTCAGGAATAACTAACTTTCCTGAAAAATCTTGAAATGCAATTTTGAAATTTCCATATATCTCTCTTTTTATTAAATTACTTTTTTTGCTTATATATTCTAAATCGTATTTAATACCAAATGCTGATTGATATCTATCTTCAGCATTTTTAGAAATTAGTTTAAGTATTATATCAGATAAAATGCGAGGTATATTTTTATTAATTTCATGTGGAGCAATTGCTAATTTACTAATATGAGAATGAACTATCTCCAATGGGTCAAGATTGTCAAAAGGCAATTGTCCTGTAAGTAATTCATAGAAAACAATTCCAAGCGAATATAAATCAGTTCTGTAATCAACAGTTCTATTCATTCGTCCTGTTTGCTCTGGAGAAATATAAGCTAATGTTCCTTCGAGATGCTCCGGATTACCTAAATTTTGTGTTTTAATATCATATTTTGTTGAAATACCAAAATCTATTATTCTTATATCGTTTTGTTTGTTTACAAGTATATTATAGCTATTTATATCTTTGTGAATTATATTTTTTTGATGAAGTTCGCCTATCGTTTTACAAATATTAATTGCAACCGATAAAAATTTATTAATATTAAATTTTTGGTTACAAAAAGTATCTTTTAATGTTTTTCCTTCAAAATATTCAAGCACCAAAGTATGTCTTCCTTTTATTTTATTAAGCTTTAGAGCTTTTCGTACACCTTTAATTTGTATATTATTAGTTAGTTCAAACTCATTATTAAATTTGAAAAGCTCTATATCTGTTGGATATTTTTGTTTTAATACTTTTAAAATTACTGTATTATTACTAACATCATAGCCTTCGTAAATAGCTGTATTGTTACTTTCATGTATTTTTTTATGATTTACAAAATCCATATATTTTTTGTTAAAGTCGTATGTAAGGTCTTCGACCTATTTAATGTTGCTTATGCAAGATATATAATAAACGGTATTTCAAAAAGTAAGCTCTATACTGGTCTTATAAAAATACGAGTAAAAATAGCTTATTTAAGTTTTTTATTAGTTCC
>JAOZVK010000462.1 GCA_029938185.1 Bacteroidales bacterium
TAGATGCTTGTTCGCTTGCTCGTTCTGAAATTTGCACAGAAACTGAACTTAATTGCTTACTTGCACTTAAAACAGAACTTGCTGTATCGCTTATACTTGTCAAAACTTGTTTAAAATTACTGTTTATCACGTTTATTGATTTGTAAAGCTCTCCTATTTCGTCTTTTCTAACTTCATTTATTTGAAAATCTACGTTTTTATTTGCAATTTTTCGCATTGCCAAAACAACTTTTTCTATCGGTTTGGAAATTGATTTTGAGATAAAAAACGAAGAAAATATTACGATGCAAATAATAATTAGTAGAAAAATTATTATTATTGAAAGTAGTAATTGGCTATTTTTATTATATTTTAATACTTCTTCTTCTGTTCGTTTATCTAATAAAACGAAAAATTCATCTATTGGCTTCATTATTATAGATTTATCCGCATGGTATTTTCTATCAAACATTATTTTGCGTGCTAATTCAATATTGGGTTCTTTTTCTACCGTAAAATTACCTGTGCTGTCGGCAAATTTTCCCTTCATTGCATTGAATGCAACAGTTTCTGTCCACACCAAGTCATTTGAATTTTTTTCTGCAATTTTCAATTTATCAAATTCTTCTTTTGTAAAACCTAAACTTTTCATACTGTCTTTCAGAGCAATAGTTCTGCCATCGGGACGTGGCTTTTTACCGTTTCTTATATCAAGAATTTCCCAATATTTATCTTCCCAAATATTATTTCCGGTTGAAACATAAGTTCTACACAATCTCGTTAAATCATCTGAACTTTGTCGTAATTCATCAGCAATAATAAATGATTTATAACGTATATCTGTGTGTTTTTCTATATTTTTCTGATTATTTATTAAAAGTAATAATAATATTCCTAAAATAATTAAAGTGCCAATTATAATTGAATTTGTTATGAGAAATTTTGTTTTAATTTTCATTTAGATTTTTTCTTTTTATTGTGAATAATTTTTTCTCTTTATCCACAAAAGCAAATCCATTTCTGAAAAATTTTGTTTTCGTTTTTTTATTATGGTTTTACAGTTACACATAACGGAAATGTGCCTTGTGCCGTTTTTGTTTTTTTGTGTTTTTTCGTGGTGAGAAGCACCCGAAAAACACAAAAAAACAAAATGACAACAAGCACAATGTTATGTTGCCTATTATCTGTCAGTTTTGTTGAGAATATTTATCATATCTTCTTTTTTAGATTGTTAATAAAAATATCACTTGCTTCTTCTTGTGGATAATGACCGACTTCTTTTAATTTTATCACTTCTTTGTTTGTCATTAATTTATCCCAAATTTTAAACTCTTTCTCTCTGAATGCAATATCCTTTTCTCCCCAAATTAATGTAGTAGGTTTATTCTTTATTTTATCTCGTTGTTGCCAAAGACTGTCTAACCATTTGCCCGAAGCAATTATATGTTTAGGAAATGTATAACAACCTTTCCTGTCTTCTTTTGTTTCCAAGTGCTGATATATGTGTTTGTGATAATACTCCTTTTTGCCGATGCACATTTTAATTATCACTTTGCCGAAAAAATTATAATTTCTTATCAAAAAACGCCCTATTATTCCACCTGCAAAGACACTGAAAAACCTATAATACAAATCATTGTAAGATGACCACAGCCATGTGTTCATAATAAATATATGTTTTATTTTCTTCGGATATTTTAAGGCATAGGATAGTCCGATAGGACCACCCCAGTCATTTACAACAAGAATTATATTTTTTAGCTTTAAATCATTCATCAAGGTTTCAAAATTTGAGGCATGATTTTTCGGCAAATAATTCCAATTAAAAGGTTTATCCGAAAGTCCGAAACCTATATGGTCAGGAGCGATACAGCGATTTGTTTTTGACATTTCCTTTATCGCTTTTCTATATTCAAACGACCAGCCCGGATTTCCGTGAACAAATACAATAGGCTCTCCTGTTCCTTCATCTACATAATTCATTTTTCCTGCCCGAAGTTTTATTGAATTTTGTTTGAATGGATATTCTGCTCTATCTAACCATTTTTTATCGCTCATATCTTTTTTAGTTCTTTTATCAATATCTCAGGAGCTTCTTCGGGTGGAAAATGTCCTACTTTCTTTAATCGTATCTGTGTATGATTTAACATAAGATTTGTCCACACTTCTAATTCTTCTTCTTTAAAAGCGATATCCATATCGCCCCAAATTATTGTTGTTGGTATGTGTTTTATTTTATTTCGTTGCTCCCAAAGCGAATTTAACCAATCTGATGAGCCAATTATTTCTTTTGGAAAAACCCAAGTTCCTTTTCTGTGTTCCGGTTTGCTGTGAGGCATGTAATAATGTTTATGAATATGTTTTGTAAGTTTTCTGTGTTTTCCGTGTGCTTTTTTAGTGAGCATTTTTCCAATAAAATTAAATTTTAAAGTCAAAAATTTGCCGATTTTTCCGCCAACCATTCCGCTGAAATTTTCAAAATTCTTGATGCCTTTAACCGACCAAAACCATGTATTGCAAACAAAAAGATGTTTTATTTTTTCAGGATATTTTAGTGCATAATTCATCGCAAGCGGACCGCCCCAGTCGTTCATTACAAAAGTTATGTTTTTAAGATTTAAACTATTTATAAAAGTTTCAAAATCTTTTGCGTAGTTTTCGGGTAAGTAATTCCAGTCAAAAGGTTTATCGGATAAGCCAAAACCAATATAATCGGCTGCTATACAACGGTTTGTTTTTGAGAGTTCTTTTATTGTCTCTCTATACTCAAACGACCAACCCGGGTTGCCGTGCATAAATACAATAGGTTCTCCTTTGCCTTGGTCTACATAGTGCATTTTCCCTACGGGAAGTTCAAAATAATTTGATTTAAAGGGATATTCAACAGTATCCAACCATTTAGGATTATTCATTTTTTATAATTTTATATTTCAGAGAATATGCTCTGTTATATATAAGACAATTTAGAGATAGAAAACGGTCATTCAATAGCTCTGTTTAATGTTTGCATAATTGCATTTTCTAAGTGAAAATGACTTGCTGTCAGCGGGTTGATTTCTTTTATTAGAATTGTTCTTAATGTGTAAAATTCTTTTTTTGTTGCTTTTTTAAGCTTGTATTCGGTAAATTTTATGTTTTCAAGTTGTTTTTTACTATCTTTTGTTTTGTTAAAATAGTCGGCAAGTTCGGCACATTGGTAGCATGTTCCGTTTTTATTTACTAATGCACAGCGTTTATAGAATTTATCTTGTAATGATTTTCTGCCTTTAAAAAGCCAATGCTTAATAATACTTTCTGTTTTTTCGAGTATTTGAGCAATCTCTTTTCTTTTGAATGAATAAATATCTGCCAGAATTATTGCAAGTTGATGTTCAATGGGTAAAGTTTTCGACATGCAAGTAAAACAAAAATTTAAGTGCTCCTGTATTTCAAAATGTTTGTCAGCTGTATTCTGAAAAGCAGTGTTAATAATTTCTAATTCGTTGTGATTTGTTTCGGCATAAGTTCTGCATAAATCTTGTGCTGTGTCATGCCAGCGTTTTTTCACTTTTTTATTATTCAATGCCAAGTTTGTAGCAATTCTAAAAATCCACGACTTTAAAGCATTTTCGTTTTCTAATTGTTCCCTTTTTTCTGTTATTTTTATATATGTGTCATTTAACAAATCTTCTGCATCTTCTATATTACTTGTCAAACGATATAAATAAGATTTAAGTTGCGGTAACAATTCTTGATATTTTTTTTGTATTTTTTGTTCTGTTATCATTTTACGTTTATTTGACAAATTTGAAATTATGCACTTCAATATCTATTAAAACTGGACGTTTTAACGCTTTACCTTTTCTCGTTTTTGGTGTTACTTGTCTTGATGTTGCAAACATAATTCCATTTTTTTCGGAGTGTTTTGAAACAAGGTTTGCGGCGTTTGCAAATTTGCTTATTATGTCTGGTGTGTAATTATGTTGAACTAACAAATGTGTTTTAGTATCAAATCTAAAAGTTTAAATTTTGTTGTGTGTAGGAATTGAATTTGGGAATTCAGCTTGCAATGTATTTTCGGATATTTCTGTCCATTTTATTTCCTTATTTAGCAATAGTGCAGGTAGTGTAAAATAGTTCCAAAAAGCATAATTTGCAAAATAAGCCATATCCAAATCGTCCCACCAAAATAGTCGTCTGCCGAGTGGAAAGTATTTACGTGCATTTTTTCGTTCTGTAATAACTTCACCTTTTTTATTTTCTAAACGCACATTCTGTCCGTCCAAAATACCTGAAATATTTAGATTTTTTCCTATTGGTGTAATTTTTGAAAATGGACGTGCTATATCCATACAGATTGTCATATTTTTGAAAAATGGTCTTCGTTTTAGTGTAAAAGCTAAGCCTTTTACGCTTATTTCTGCTTCTATTTGTTTAATCGTTTTCCAAAAATCTTCTCCGCCGTAAGCATTTATTATTTTTGTTTTTAATTCGTTGTTATCCATTTTAATACTATGAGTAGTTTTGTTTTCTAATTTATTGTTTTTGTCTATGTATATTTTTCTGGTATTGTTTTTTTTAATGCAACATAACGGTCACGGGCATGGTGGCGTTTTTTTATTTTTTGTGGAGTTTACGGAACAAAAAATAAAAAAATGACATCCAGCCCCAGAACTCACAAAAACAGTTTTCTTTTTCCAAAACAATCGCAAGTTAAAAGTT
>JAOZVK010000463.1 GCA_029938185.1 Bacteroidales bacterium
AATAATTCAAAAGAAAGAATTAAAAGATCTCAAAATAAAACTTCAAGCTTAAACAGATAATAATAGAAAAAAAAACAAAAATTGATTATTAGTTATAAAATAATGCAGGATATTATTCATACACATAAGCAGATAGATAGTATGTCATTAAAAAAACAAGAACTAATTAATCAATTGGAAATCGTCTTAAAAGATGATAAGTATTTTGAAATAAAAAATAACGATTAAAAGATAAACGACGACGTGAAATTTGAAAAGGAATATAACAGTTTTTTAGTTACGGTAAAACAAAAAATACATCAATCACAATACGAAGCCTACAAAAAAGTAAATAGTGAATTAATTAGACTTTATTATGAAATAGGCTCATTAATCAGTGAAAAACAAAATAAACTTGGTTGGGGAAAAGCAGTTGTTGAACAATTATCAAAAGATTTGCAAAATTCATACCCTGGTATTCGAGGATTTTCGGCACGTAACATTTGGCGAATGCGTCGTTTTTATGAGGAATACGGTAAAACTGAATTTCTGCCACCACTGGTGGCAGAAATTGCATGGTCACATAATATCGTGATATTAGAAAAGTGTAATAACCTATTAGAGAAAGAGTTTTATATTAAAATGACCAAAAAATACGGATGGACTAAAAATGTTTTAATTCATCAAATTGAAAATAGGTCTTATGAAAAATTTTTATTGAACCAAACTAACTTTGATAAAACAATACCAGAAAAATATAGAAAACAGGCTAAACTTGCTGTAAAAGACAAATATGGTTTAGGATTTCTTGAATTAAAGCAAGAACATTCTGAGCAAGAATTAGAAACAGCCATAATAAGAAATTTACGAAAATTTTTGATTGAATTGGGCGGACATTTTACATTTATTGGAAATCAATACAAAATTACAGTAGACGATGATGAATATTTTATTGATTTATTATTATTTCACAGACAATTAAAATGCCTTGTAGCAATTGATTTAAAAATAGGTAAATTTATACCTGAATACGCAGGAAAAATGCAATTTTATCTTTCAGCACTAAATGATACTGTAAAATTAGCTGATGAAAACCCAAGTATTGGAATAATAATTTGCAAATCTAAAAAACAGACAACTGTTGAATATGCCTTAAAGGATAGTAATAAACCTATTGGAATAGCCTCATATTCAATAAAAAAGAAATTACCAATAGAATTAATAAGAAAACTACCGTCTGCAAATAAAATTATAGAATTATTAAAAACACTTGATTGAGCTTGTGTCATTTTCGATAAATTCATAAAAAAGAACTGGGACAAAACTTTTGAAAAAGCAAAAAAAGAAGCTGAAAAAGAGATGAAAGAAAAGTCAAAGATAAAAAATTTAACTTGGCGAGAAGTTTTTTTTAATAAATATACTTTTATTGGAATAGTTGTACTATCAATTTTAAAACTTTTTGTATGATTAGGCTATTTTTTATCTCTAAAACAAAAAATGCCACTTGATAATATAAAATGGAAAAGCAAAAAATAAAAAAACGAAATTGGACAGAACTTATTCTTGAAAGTGACACAACAGTTGCTCGTGAATTGTTACAAACTTACAAAGAGGGTAATATTGAAGAACTTGGCGAAGCTCTAAAAATAAATTATGAAAATAGTATTAGTGGAGCTGAATTAGAGTTACTTAATCATCTTAGTGATTTAATGGAATGTATAATTTTACATAAAGTTTCTGATAAATTTAAAACTCAGAAACAGTGGGAAAAAATATGTCGTTTGCAACGAAAAATAAAAGATGACTTAGAATGGAATGACTGTCTTAACGAAAAGTCGATAAAAAAAGAATGGAACGATGCCTTTATTTATGCTAAGGATACATATCCCGAATATATGGAACAAGTTAAAAAAATTAAAAGTCTGACATGGAAAGAAGTTTTTGAACAATCATATCACCCAGATAAGTAGTCTAACAAAAGTTTTTCAACATTTACATTTTGTTAATTTGTATATTGTTAGAATATTAAATAGAATACGTAAGCAATATTAAATAGGTTGAAGACCTTAAATTATGGCAAATAGAGATAGAAATGCAATTTTAAGTCATTTAAGAAACTTAATGATGCATATTATAAAATGGAAATCACAAGAACAAAAAAGAAGCAATAGTTGGGGTAATACAATAAGAAATTCAAGAAAGGGAATTAAAAAAGTTCAAAAGAAAAAACCAAGTCTAAATGATAAATTCTTAAACAATAACTGGGGTGAAATTTTTAATGAAGCAAAAAAAGAAGCTGAAAAAGAGATGACAGAAAAATCAAAGGTAAAAAATTTAACTTGGAAAGAAGTTTTTATTAATAAATATACTCTTATTGGAATTATTGTATTTTTAATTATAAAACTTTTTGATTAGGCTGTTTCTTATCTCTAAAACAAAAAATGCCACTTGATAATATAAAATGGAAAAACAAAAAATAAAAAAACGAAATTGGGAAGAAATAGTTCTTGAACAAGATACAGCGGTTACATATGAATTATTGTTAGCTTGTGAAGAGGGGGATTTGCAGGAAGTAAAAAAAGGAATAAAGTTATATCATCAAGCATGTATTCGAGTAGCAAAATATGAGCTTTGGCAACATTTAAGATATTTAATGCAAGATGTAATACTTGCAAAATATTCTGATAATTATCATACACAAAAGCATTGGGAACGAATATGCAAATGGAGAAATAAAATAGATGATGATTTCGAATTTGATAACTTTTTAACAGAAAAAACTATTAAAAATGAATGGGAAGATGCTTTTTTAACTGCACGAAAATTAGCAATAAATTTTACTCCAAATGCAAGTGAGTTATTAAAATTAACGTGGACAGAAGTTTTTGAACAGTCTTATCACCCAAGCGATTATGGCAAATAAAGATAGAAATGCAATATTAAGTAATTGACAATTGATAATAAACAATTGATAATTTTGTTTACACCAGAATTACAATAAGTTATAACTTTACAAAGTGTCGATTTTATATGATAACCTACTTAAGTCATCTCAATAACTTCTTACTATTTTGTTTTACAATATTAATATAAGGTCTTCGACCTATTTAATGTTGCTTACGCAAGATATATAATAAACAGTATTTCAAAAAGTAAGCTCTATACTAAATAGGTTAAAACTTTTGTATGGGTGCTTATTCTAAACGGTTATAGTTTTAACATTATAAAACGGTTATCAATTATTAATAAAAGTATTGTACCATTGTATCATTGAATAATTGTACCATTTAAAGTATAACTATTAATCAAAACCTTATTTTTTTATCTTAAACATTTAAAATCAAAAATTTAATTAACTAATATTATTATGAAAAAAACTTTATTAACGTTGTTTGCAATTATATTTTGTTCATATCTTTTTGCACAAGAGCTTGTACAATGGCGTGGCGATAATCGAGATGGACATTACAAGGAATCAGAATTACTTAAAAAATGGCCAGAAAAAGGACCTAAATTGCTTTGGCATTATGATGATCTTGGTGCCGGACATAGCTCGGCTGCGGTAAGTAAAAAAACAATTTTTATATCCGGCACGATTGAAGAAGATGGCTATATATTTGCATTTAACCAAAATGGTAAATTAAATTGGAAATCTAAATATGGCGAAGAATGGTTTAATAGCTACGAAGGTGTACGTTCAACTCCATTGATTTACGGTGATAAATTATATATTATGAGTTCGTATGGAAATATAGTTTGTATGAATACAACAAATGGTAAACATATTTGGAGTGTAAATGTGTTAAAGGATTATGACGGACGTAATATACAATGGGGAGTTACTGAAAATCTGCTTATTGACGATAATAAATTATACTGTTCACCGGGTGGAACAGATGCCAATATAATTGCATTAAACCCAGATACTGGTAAATTAATTTGGAAATCAAAAGGAAATGGTAATAAAAGTGCTTACTGCTCTCCAATATTGATAAAACTTAATAACCAGAAACTATTTGTAACTATGATGGCAAACGCAATTATGGGAATAGATGCATCTACTGGTAAACTTTTATGGCAATTTGAACATATGAACAGATGGGCTGTACATGCTAATAGTCCTTTGTATAAAGATGGATATTTGTATTGTGTAAGTGGATATGGTAAAGGAGGAGTAATGCTAAAACTTACTGATGACGGAACAGGAGTAACGGAAGTTTGGAGAAATACTACTATGGATGCTAAAATGGGAGGAATTATTTTGCATAATGGACGTATCTATGGTTCAGGAGATAATAGCAGAAAATGGGCGTGTTTAGATTGGAAAACAGGAAAGGAATTATATACTTCAAAAATGATGAAAAAAGGAAGTATTATTTTTGCCGATGGATTATTTTACTGTTACGGACAAAATGGTAAAGTAGGATTAGTAGATACAAAATCAGGTGATTATAAACTAATTAGTTCATTTAAAGTACCTTTTGGTGAAAAACAGCACTGGACACACCTTACTATAAATAATAAAAAATTGTATGTAAGACATGGAAATTCTCTAATGGTTTATTCAATTGCAAAATAATGTAAATAAATAAAACTGTACTGGTTTGTTACATGTTATTTATTTAAAAACTGTCGGTGTGGCTTCAAGCTGGTCTTATAAAAACACGAGCAAAAGTAGCTTATTTAAGTTTTTTATTAGT
>JAOZVK010000464.1 GCA_029938185.1 Bacteroidales bacterium
GCATATCATTAATTAGAGTTTTATTTTTTTTATGAAAATGTTTAGCATTTTTTATCTCTCCGGCTTTGCATACACTTAGTATTTTGTCGTTTTCCATTAATGAAATTACAGAAAATTGACTTTTTTTATAATCTATTTCTTGTAAATAATCATGTATAAAATGGAGTACATAGTATTTGTGTATTTTTCCGTTTGCATCAATTTCTGCATTATAAAATTTATGTTTTGGTAAATTATTTGATGATAAAACTTTTTTTAATTTTTTAGAATTTACAATATAGTATGCTATTGGATGTCCTAAATCCCATCTATGATAATCTCTTAAAAAAAGATTTGCACCTTTGAATTTAGACATTTTTAAATAAATATTGTCATCATTTTTAAAAAAATTATCCATTGAGATATATTTCGAATAAAAAGAAGTCTTTTTTATTTTATCATTAGTTATGAGAAATGGAGGTACTCCTTTTTTATCTTTTGAATTTGTATTAAGTTCAAAAAAGATCATTGTTAATATAGTTTATTAATTTTAATGTTTTTATTTATACTATTGTTGATAATCTTATTTCGTGTAATGTCAATTAATTGGTTTAGCTGAAACTCAAACTGTTTAATTTTATGTTTATTAGGTATTTTTCTTGTTGAAATTTTCATAAATATTTTATTAATACTTTTTGTAATATAATCATTGTAGTCAGGATGATTACCATGTATAACACTTTTTTTCAACATTATACCATTATCAATAGAATTAAATTTTAGTTTACCACCATTATTAAAATAAAACTGCAAACCTTCTGATGTATTTAATAATTCTTTTGGTATAATATGATGAGCCTGATAATCTTTAATAAAAACGTTCCATTTAATACCCTTTTTTTGAGCAAGTTCCCATTCAGTTTTCAACAGTTTTTGTGCAATTATTGTATTTTTCTTATTTAATAAATTTCGTCTTAAACCTCCTGAGTTTTTTAGTAATTTTGCACAAGGTTTACAAATTTTAGCTAATTTATTAATTTTTGCAACTAATTTGGTTCTTTTTAGTAATGAAACTGATTTTTTGGTTAGTTTAACAGCTTTTTTACCAGTAGTTGCAATAATAGCTCCTCCTGAAAGTGAAAGACTTGCAAATTCGAAAACACATTTTCCGAATAAATATTCAGCTCTGTTTGCTCCATAATCTCCGGCTATGCCTTTGCCCAATTTTATAAATTCATTTTTAATTTGAGCAGGAAGTTTTGCTTTATTGGCATACAAAAACTCAATATACTTTAAATGGTACAATTATTCAATGATACAATGGTACAATAGTTTGATTAATAATTGATAACAGTTTATTAATGTTAAAACTATAACCGTTTAGAGTATATCATAATTTGTTTTATTATAAAACTGGGTATCAGTTGAATATTTTTTAACAAAATTAATTATATGAACAATAAGTAGTCTGACAAAAATTTTTCAACATTTATATTTTGTTAATTTGCATATTGTTAGGATACTAAAAGAATGCGTAAGCCACATTAAATAGGTCGAAGACCTTAGATACACCACTTTGCCAAGCACCATCTACAAAACCAGCAATAAGCGGATTCATATATCCACCTTCGCCATACCATTCTTTAGGAATAATACAAGTATTACATTTGCGACTATTGGCAAGTAAAGTTTTTTCAATATCGGCAGTATCAGTTATTTGATTACTTTTTTTGAAAAAAATATCTCGTATTCTGTTTTGTAAGACAAAACAAATACTAATCACAAATAGCGTTGCCAAAAATATTTTTGTTGCTTTTTTAAACATTGTTATTTTGTACAGATTCCTAAAGATTATTCACAAATAAATTTTATTAAACTACCTCCAAATCCTTAAACATTTTTACATCTTTAATATTAGGCATATAAACTCCAGTTATTCCGGCTTTTTCTATGGCTTTTTTTGCTTTTTCGCTTATGATAATTTGTCCACGCAGTCCCCAAATATCATATTTTTTTTCAGGTTTGAAATATATTTTTTTTGGATACATATAAATCATTTCATCTACCAATCTTTTGTTTATACTATGATATTGTTTTGTGTTTTTTATTTCTCCAACTTTGCAAATACGAATAATACCACCACGACTTCTTAATAGGTGAGTTTCTGCAAATTGAGACTGTGAATAATCTATATCATGTAAGTATTCCTGAATGAAATGTAAAACATAATATTTATGTTTTTTTCCTTTAACATCTATTTCTGCTTTATATAATTTATATTTTGGTAATTTTAATTCGGTTAAAACAAAACTAAATTTTGCAGAACATACAATAAAATAAGCATTGGGTTGTCCTAAGTCCCATCTATGATAATCTCTTAAAACTAAATTTCCACCTCTATATTTTGTTAATTCTAAATAGATACTTTCATTGCTATTATCAAATTTTGTTAATGTTATATGTTTTTTATAGTAATCAGTTGGAACTTTCAAATCATTTGTTATAAGAAATGGTGGAACTCCTTTTTCATCTTCTAATACTCTATTTAGTTCGTACATTTTCATTTCAATAATTAATATATACTGTTGATTTTAATATTGTTTTTTATACTTTTTTCTATAATTTTTGACCTTGTTTTAGTAAGCATAATATTTAAATTATCATCAAAAAGTTTTATTTTTTTATCTGATGAAATTGGCAAATCTTTAATATCATTATAAAAACGACTAATTCTTCCTGCAATAAAGTCATTGTATTTATTATGTTTAGCATGCACACCTCCCACATTTACTTTTTTCAACATCATACCATTATCAATAGAATTAAATTTTAGTTTTCCACCATTATTAAAATAAAACTGCAAACCTTCTGATGTATTTAATAATTCTTTTGGTATAATATGATGAGCCTGATAATCTTTAATAAAAACGTTCCATTTAATACCCTTTTTTTGAGCAAGTTCCCATTCAGTTTTCAACAGTTTTTGTGCAATTATTGTATTTTTCTTATTTAATAAATTTCGTCTTAAACCTCCTGAGTTTTTTAGTAATTTTGCACAAGGTTTACAAATTTTAGCTAATTTATTAATTTTTGCAACTAATTTGGTTCTTTTTAGTAATGAAACTGATTTTTTGGTTAGTTTAACAGCTTTTTTACCAGTAGTTGCAATAATAGCTCCTCCTGAAAGTGAAAGACTTGCAAATTCGAAAACACATTTTCCGAATAAATATTCAGCTCTGTTTGCTCCATAATCTCCGGCTATGCCTTTGCCCAATTTTATAAATTCATTTTTAATTTGAGCAGGAAGTTTTGCTTTGTTGGCATACAAAAACTCAATATCAGAGTTTGCCTTATTATAAAACTTGGTATCAGTTGCATATTTTTTAACAAAATTTACAATCTGAACAAAGGATACACCACTTTGCCAAGCACCATCTACAAAACCAGCAATAAGAGGATTCATATATCCGCCCTCAGCATACCATTCTTTAGGAATAATACAAGTATTACATTTGCGACTATTGGCAAGTAAAGTTTTTTCAATATCAGCAGTATCTGTTATTTGATTACTATTTTTGAAAAAAATATCTCGTATTCTGTTTTGAAAAATAAAACTGATACTTATAAAAAATAGTATTGCTAAAAATATTTTTGTTGTTTTTTTAAACATTGATAGTTCCCTACGTTTATCAAACCACTTCCAAATCCTTAAACATTTCTACATCTTTAATATTTGGCATATAAACTCCAGTTATTCCAGCTTTTTCGATGTCATTTTTTGCTTTTTCGCTTAGGATAATTTGTCCTTGCAAACCAAAAATATCATAATTTATTTCGGGTTTAAAGTATATCTTTTTGGGATATAGATATATCATATTTTCAATTAGAAGTTTGTTTTTTTTGTGAAAATGTTCTGCACATTTTATCTCACCCAAATTACACATACGGCTAATACGTTCGTTCTCCATAAGTTCTACTTCTGCAAATTGTGAACGAGAATAATCAATATCATGTAGATACTCTTGAACAAAATGCAAAACATAGTATTTATATTTTTTTCCTTTTACATCAATTTCTGCATTATATAATTTATATTTTGGTAAATTTAATTCAGTTAAAACAAAACTAAATTTTGCAGAACATACAATAAAATAAGCATTTGGTTGTCCTAAATCCCAACTAAAAAAATCTCTTAAAATCAAATTACCACCTCTATATTTTGTTAATTCTAAATAGATACAATCATTAGTACTATCAAATTTTGCAGATGTTATATATTTTTGATAATAATCGGTTGAAACTTTCAAGTCATTTGTTATAAGTGTAGGAACAGTTCCATTTTTATCTTTTAAAATTGATTTTAATTTATGTAGTTTCATTTTAATATAAATTGTTAATTTTAAGCTTGTTTTTGATACTTTTTTCTATAATTGTAGTTTTAGTTTTTTTAATTAATATATTTAATTTTTTATCGAAAATTTTTATTTTTATTTTAGTTGAAACAGGCATTTTTTTAATTAAATTGAATACATCTTTAATTTCTTCTTCAATAAATTTACTATAATTAGAATGTTTAGCATGCACACCTCCCACATTTACTTTTTTCAACATTATACCATTTTCAATAGAATTAAATTTAAATTTACCACCATTATTAAAATAAAACTGCAAACCTTCTGATGTATTTAATAATTCT
>JAOZVK010000465.1 GCA_029938185.1 Bacteroidales bacterium
CTAAAGTCATCATACTATACCATGTAGAGAATAAAAGTAAAAGAGAAATATCTGAAATATTAGAAACCAGTATTGATGAAATAGATAGAGTACTTGAACAGAAAATGTAATGATTAATGAGTAAATATTCAATCCTTTTAGTTGATGATTGTCCGGAAGTTCTAAATACAATTATAGAAATTCTGGAAGATAGCGATTTAAATCTAAATTTTTATCATGCAATAAGTGGTATTATTGCATATGAGATAGCGCAAAATAGGTTGCCAGATATTATTCTTACTGACTGGGATATGCCCGAAATGAATGGACTTGAATTAATGCATAAACTTAAACAAAACATTAATACAAAAAAAATACCTATAATTATGATTTCGGGAATAATGACATTGCCCGAAAATCTAAAAAAAGCATTTGAATATGATATTATAGATTTTATAAGAAAACCGATTGAAAATACGGAACTTATCGCAAGACTTAAATCTGTATTGAAAATATCAAATTATCAAAAACTTGAAATAAAGCTAAAAAATAAAGAATTAATAACTCATGCCACATATATTACAAAAAATAATCATTATTTATTAAATTTATTATTAAAAATGAATGAATTGCAGTTAATAAAACCTAAAGGGGGAGAAGAGTTTACAAAAAAAATACATGAAATAACCGAAATTATCAAAAACTATTCAATAAATAACAGTTGGAAAAAATTTCAATCATATTTTCAACAAATTCATCCCGATTTTGAAAATGAGCTTATGAAAATATGTCCCGAATTAAAACCATCTGATATTAGACTCGCTGTTTTACTTAGGCTCAATCTTTCATCAAAAGAAATTGCAGAAATAAGCTTTAAACAAATAGAATCTATAAAAACGGCAAGATACAGACTTCGTAAAAAATTAAAGCTTTCGTTTAATGATAATCTATCTGATTTTCTTAATAATTTATTAATTCATTAACAAAGCCAACACCTATTTTAAAATCTTTGAGCTAATTTAATGTTGCTTACACACCATATTAACATTTTAATAAGTATCCATACAAAAATTTTTCGGTATTTGTTTTCTTACAATTAACTATATGACTGTAGTTTGTAAAAACACGTAAGCCACATTAAATAGGTCGAAGACCTTAATGTGTAATTTAACAAAATATAAATACCTTTTGTTAGAGGACTCAACATTTGATATACAAATATCTAAATTTAAGTAAACTAAAATATTACTATGAGAAATTACACAATTGGTATTAGAATAATTATATTTATTTTTCTATTCGGAATTATTCAAAATGCATATACACAGAGTATAGATAGTCTAAAACAATGCTTGAAAAATGAGCAAAATGATACTTTAAAAATTGAAATCAATAAAAAAATTATGAAACAATTTTTAAAATTAACCTACTTTGACTCTGTATATATATACGCACAAAAAGCATTTATAATTGCAGATAAACTAAATATCGAAACCGAAAAGTCAATATTACTAAACAAAATGGGTAATACAATGTATTGGACAGGTTACTATAATGAAGCAGATTCATTATTAAAAATATCTTTAAAATTGGCTATAGATTTAAAAGACTCCAGACTAACAGCAGAAGCATATAATTCAATTGCAACAAATAAACTACAATTAAGAGATACCACAGGAGCGATTATGTGTTTAAAAAAAGCATTAAAATTGTGTAACAATGAAAATCAAATACTAAAAGCTAGGATTTATGCAAATTTAGGTCAAATTGCAAGAACAGAAAAACAACTCAAGCAAGCTATGAAATATTTTAATATATCTGAAACAATTTGGAAAGAATTAAATATGATAAATTATATTGCAAGAATACAATTTGATAAAAGTAAGATTTATTTTATGCAAAAAAAATATAGAGCTGCAATAAATTTAGTACATAGTAGTATTAATAATGCAAACAAAAACTCGAATAAGGCTGTAGAATTGTGGAAATACAGGCGTTTGTCAGAATCATATAAAGCAATAGGAATGTATGACTCTGCGTACCACTATTTTGTAATACATGTAAATATGTATAGAGATGTTTATGGAGCAAATAGAACACGAAAAATAAAGGAACTTGAAATAAAATATGAAACAAAGTTAAAAGAAAAAGAAAATAAAAATTTGAAAACTAAAAATTTATTACAAGAACAAACAATAAAAAACAGAAATATTATTACAGCCATAAGTCTATCAAGTGTATTGCTAATTTTATTTATTATGATTTTATTAATAATCGGACGAAAAAAATTAAAAATAGCAAATCAAATATTAAACAAGCAAAAAAAAGAAATTACTAAACAAGCTAATAGTCTCCGAGAAACTAATGTGAAATTAAAAAAGTTGCAAGAGTTCAAAAAAGGAATAACAAGCATGATTGTTCATGATCTTAAAAACCCATTGAGTATTATTTTGAATTATTCAAAACAAAATCCGAGTTTGGATATAAATAAAAAAATATTTAATAATGCACATCGAATGCTTAATTTAGTTTTATCAATAATGGATACTTTCAAATACTCGGATACAAAAATGAAAATTGATAAAAAAATATATGCTCTCAGCAATATTTTAAAAACTGCTATTTCTGAAATTGAATATTTTGCCAATAAAAAAAATATTAAAATTATAAACAATATTACGCATGAATACCAAATTGAATTTGATAAATATATAATTTTAAGAGTGCTTAACAATATTCTTGCAAATGCCATTAAACATACACCAAACAACGGAATGCTTGAACTTAATATTAAATCGACTGAAAATAAAATTATTAAAATTGAGATTAAAGATTCAGGAAAGGGTATAGACGAAACAATAATCAATAGAATATTTGAAAAATATATTCAAGATACTGAAACAAAAACTCACGGAACATTTGGAATAGGTTTAAGTTTTTGTAAAATAGCAATTGAAGCACACGATGGAGAAATTGGAGTATATAATAATGCAGACAAAGGAACTACATTTTGGTTTACTTTAAAAAATATTAAAATAACAAAAAAAATTACTGAAAATATTACAATAACTAATGACAAAATATATTTGAACGATAAAGAAAAATTGTATTTAAAAACTTACATAAACATTTTAAAAACTATTGATATTTACGAAATTAGCAAATTTAGAGAGATATTAAAAAATATAGACGAAGACAATGAAAATATCAAAAAATGGAAAAAAGATGTATACAATGCAATTATAAATCACAACAAAAAATATTTAGCTAAACTATTAAAGTAAGGTCTTCGACCTATTTATAGTTGCTTACGCATTAATATAAAAACGACTTAATCAAAGAGTTATGAATAAGTAAGTGTCGAAATTTTTTGATATTTGTTTTTACACAATTAACTATATAACAATTATTTAAAAGAACACGTAAGCCACATTAATTAGGTCAAAGACCTTAATTTACAAAAAATGAAAAAATATTCGATACTTATAATTGATGATGAAGCAGAGTTTATTAATACCATTGTCGAGATTCTTGAAGCTACAGATTTAAAGCTCAATTTTTATCATGCATTAAACGGTATTACAGGAATTGAGTTGGCTCAAAATCTTTTGCCAGATATTATTCTTACCGACTGGGATATGCCTGAAATGAATGGGCTTGAATTTGTACAAAAGTTAAAATATAATGCATTGACAAAAAAAATACCCATTATTATGATTACAGGAATAATGACTACTCCCGAAAACTTAAAACAGGCTTATGATATTGGAGTTATAGATTTTGTTAGGAAGCCAATTGAGCATATCGAACTTGTTGCAAGAATTAACTCGGTATTGAAAATCTTTGAGTTTCAAAAACTTAAAATAAAACAAATGAATAAAGAGTTGGCAATACATGCTTCGTATATTAGCACGAACAATAGTTTTTTTAAAAATATATTATCAAAAATAAATAATTTACAACTAATTTCATCTATAAACCAAAAAGCTGTTAGGGTAGAAATCGAAGAAATAAATAAAAAAATAGAAAATCAAACCAATAGTAATGTAAAGTTTAATCATTATTTTAAACAGATTCATCCGCAATTTGAAAAAAAATTAATCGAAAAATATCCCGAACTTAAATCAGATGATATTAAACTTGCAATTTTTATAAGATTAAACCTATCAACAAAAGAAATTTCAGAAATTACACTTAAAAAAGCCAACTCAATAAAAACAGCCAGATACAGGCTACGAAAAAAACTTAATCTGTCATCAACAGAAAATTTAAAAATATTTCTTTCAAAGCTATAAATATTTTATAAAACCCATAGCTAAGGTCTTCTATCAATTTAATGTGGCTTACGCATTTTTGTATATAGATGAATTACAGTTGATTGAATAAATGCGAATACCGAAAAACTTTTGTAACAGTACTTATCTCGCCATGGGCTGGTCTTATAAAAATACGAGCAAAAATATCTTATTTAAGTTTATTGGTAAGTTCTCAATAGTTACTTTTTGATGCTTTTTTTATGGTTTATTTATATTTGGATAATGGACTTCTCAATAGTTACTTTTCACTTATATTCAAATAATTATCTAAATATAAAAACACTTTTTGTAAAATAAAATTATTTCACAAAAATAGAAATGGCTGAATAATAGACAAATACAAAAAGTAAAGATATTAAAATAATAATAAAAAGTTTT
>JAOZVK010000062.1 GCA_029938185.1 Bacteroidales bacterium
CAATGGTACAATGGTACAATACTTTGATTAATAATTGATAACAGTTTGTTAATGTTAAAATTATGACCGTTTAGAGTATAACAGTTTTTATTTAATAATATATTTGGCTACCCGTCAGAAGTTGGACGATCTTGTTTTTCAAGCAGTTATAATCATAGAATTAAAGTAAAGATTAGCAAAACTTTGCGAAACTTTGCGTCAAACTTTGCGTAGCTTTGCGGTTAAAAAGCGACTAACTTAAAACTGGTAGCCATATATTTCGTAATTTGTAGAAACCAAAATAAATAGTCATGCTAGCATACAAAATACACACTCAAACAGACGAAAAAGGTAATTTAAGGTCTTCGACCTATTTATAGTTGCTTACGCATAAGTACAAAGACAATTTAATCAGAAAGTTATGAATAAGTAAATGTCGAAAAACTTTTGTAACAGTACTTAAAACAAATATAAAAAATGAACTGTCTTTGCCTTATGAAATCATATCCAAAGCATTATTAATTATTTTACAAGATTCAATAATTTCTTTTTCACTTATTATAAGTGGTGGTGCAATTCTAAATCTATTGTCAGCAAACAAAAACCAATCAGTAACTAATCCTAATTTTAAAGCCTTATTAATAAAAGCTTTCAAATGTTCTGTGTCCTCAAGTTCAACCGAATAAAACAAACCCTTACCTCTAATAGATTTGATTTTTGAGTGATTAATATTATCTAAAAATAACTTAGATTTATATTCAATATTTTCAATAATCTTATTTTCTAAAATAAACTCTAATGATGCATAAGCAGCTGCTGCACTAACAGGATGTCCTCCAAAAGTAGTTATATGTCCTAATGCAGGATTGGTTTTAAACGAGTCCATTATTTTTTTTGATGCCACAAATGCACCTATCGGCATACCACCACCCATTGCTTTTGCTATTGTAAATATATCGGGAACAATATTGTAGTGCATAAATCCAAACAGTTTTCCTGTTCTACCAAAGCCAGTTTGAACTTCATCTATTATCAACAATGTACCAGTGTCTTTACATCTTTTACTTAACTTTTGTATAAAGCTTTGTTTAGCTTCAATTATTCCTGCTTCTGCCTGAATTACTTCAGCTACTACACATGCTGTTTTTTTGCTTATTTGTTCTAAATCGCTTTCATTATTAAACTCAAGAAACCTTATGTTAGGTAAAAGTGGTTTAAACGAATTTGTAAAATACTCACTACTCATTAAACTCAATGCACCATGTGTGCTACCATGATATGCATTTTTAAATGCTACAATTTCGGTTCTTCCTGTATATCTTTTTGCAAGTTTTAAAGCTCCTTCATTCGCTTCGCTTCCCGAATTAACAAAATATACACTATCAAGATTTATTGGTAGATTATCAGTCAGTAGTTTTGCGAACTTTACTTGTGGCGATTGTATATATTCGCCATATACCATTAAATGCATATACTTGTCAAGTTGTTGTTTTACAGCACTTACTACATGCGGATTTCTATGTCCTAAATTACTTACTGAAACACCTGATATTAAATCAATATATTTTTTTTTATTTTTATCGTATAGATATATACCTTCAGCTTCTACTATTTCGAGAGCTAATGGAAAATCCGAAGTTTGACCAATGTGGTTTAGAAATAATTGTCTTTGTGAAATCATTGTATCTTTTTTACTAACAAAATTATTTTTCAAAAAAAAATGTAACTACCTAATAATGGTATGCAAAAGGCTTACTCACATAAAATTTGACAGCTCGTTATCACCTGTTACTGACATGTTGTTCTCTTACTATCAAGTGAAAACTTTTGATAGGTGCGGTTTATTGATAAGTAGTGAAACTATTCATAAGTTTCTTTAGTATTAGACTCCAAATGGTTATATTTTTAACATTAACAAACTGTTATCAATTATTAATCAAAGCATTGTACTATTATATCATAATGTAAGTAGCCAACAAAAGTAAGAAAAAAATATGTCTCTTAGAAGTTTTTTTCGCTGATACACTTAATTTATAAGTTTTTTCAGTTTCTTATATTAAACATTAGATGACTTATTTTAAACACTCGTATTGCTAAGTAAATCACTATTATACAAGTTATTTCAATTCCATAAATGAGTATCCTACATAGACAATAAAACTAATAATTATTCGTTTAATAAAAAACTTTTAATACAATTACAAATCATTTGTAAATTAGTTAATTACTTTTTATAATTCTTTAAATATTTCAATATTCTACTGAAACAAGTCATAAGTTTCTTTAGGAAATGACGAATTATAAATTACGAATTACGAATTGGTTTGCACATAATATAAGTATCTTACAAAAAACAAATCGGAAAGTTATTTTTTAACGATTCTTTAGTTGTACTTAGACAATATTTACATGTTTAAAATATACTGTTAATCCTGTTAATCATGTCAAATTATTACATATATAAACTTAAGCAATTTATACCTTAAGTAATTAACAATGTATAATGGACTATTAACAATTTTGCTTACGCCAGAATTACAGTAAGTTACAACTTTACAAAGTGTCGATTTTATACAATGACCTACTTAGGAATAGGTATTAAATAAATGTCCGTTTTGATAGATTAGTTTGTTATTTTACAACTTACAAAAAGTCGCAAATAGTGAACTATTTAAGACTTTTTTTAAGGTAGTAAAATGACAAAATAATGACGCAAAATAGGGCAGTTATTTGATACCTGTTCCTTAATACACTACATTCAATATTTATTATTCTGCAAAAAGGTGTCAAGTACTTTTACTGGTTTATGAAAAATGTCAAAATATCTCGACCTGTGCAATCAAAAGTCCGATAGGACGAACTATTGTAAACCCACAACGATAGTTGTGGGAATAGAGTAAAATAGTTCGTCCCTTGAGGGACTTTATTTCATAAGTTCTTTTAATACCACGATTATCATCGTGGTTTAACAATAGTCGTCGTCCTTACGGACTTTTGATTGCACAGTTTGAAATATCTTAAAAATATAAAATTTGAGAGCTTTTGTAAATAATTTTTTTAATATTACAATAAATATAATATACATTAAAAATGAGACAATTAGTTTTAATTCTTTTCATAATAATACCTTTGTTTTCTTATTCGCAAAAGAAAACAACAACCTATTGGAAGCCGAATATGAAAAAAACCGAGGGCATAATATCAAATAGTGGCAAAGAGCATGGCACATGGAAATATTGGAACAAAGACGGAACAATTTATCAACATGTCGATTTTAGATATGGAGTTTTGCACGGCAAATTAACATATTTTTATAGTAATGGAAAATATCAAAATCAAGGAACTTTTCGTTATGGGCAAAAGCATGGCAACTATATAGAATGGTATAAAAATGGAAAAGTAAAACTAAGGGGGCATTACAAAAAAAATAAAAAAGATAGTTTATGGAAAAAATGGAATATAAATGGTGTCAAAATAAAAGAAGAATACTACTACACTGACAGCATACATGTATTACTAAATGCTTTTAGTATCAAAGGAGATACAATGGTGCTCAATGGCAATGGGTTTTACATTGATTATTATCATACTGGCAAATTAAGAGAAAAAGGAGCCTACAAGAATGGTTTAGAAGATTCGTTATGGGTTTCGTATTTTAGTAATGGTAAAAAATTTAGTGAAGGTAATTTTATTAAAGGCGAAAAAATAGGTAGTTGGAAGTCGTGGTATAGAAATGGCAAAAAACGTAGCATTCTTAATTATGAAAATGGTAAAAATACTTTTTGGTATGAGTCTGGGAAAAAAGAAATGCAAGGAAAATTAAAGAATGGGCATCGAAAAGGAAAATGGCTATATTGGTATGGCAATGGAAAACTAAAACTTGAAGTAACTTATAAGAAAGGAAAAAAAGAAGGTAAAACGACCCATTATTTCAAAAATGGAAATGTAGAATCGGAAATTGAGTTTAAAAATGATAAAAAAAATGGTAAGGCTATATGGTTTATGCCAAAGGGAAAAAAAGATTTTGAAGGATTTTTTATTGACGATATCCAAGAAGGAAAATGGACATATTGGCGCACAGATGGTAACAAAGGTAACGAGGGGTATTATCTAAATGGACATATGGATAGCACATGGGTATATTGGTATGCAAATAAACGGATATGGAAATATGGAAAATTCAAAAAAGGTAAAAAACATGGAAAATGGACTGTCTTTTTTGAAAATGGTCAAAAATATTATCAAGGAATGTTTGCAGAAGGAGAAGAAGAAGGACGTTGGTACAGATGGTATAAAAATGGAAAAAGGGAAATAACAGGAGAGTTTAAAGAAGGTAAAATGAATGGTGAGTGGAGAGAGTGGCATCAAAGCGGAAAATTCAAATATATTATAAATTATAAAATGAATCTAAAAAATGGCATGCATACTTATTTTAGAGATAATGGTGTAAAAGAATTAACGATAAGCTACAAAAAAGGAATTAATGATGGAATATATATTTTGTATTATAAAAATGGTGAATCAAGTGTAGAAGGTTTTTATGTAAATGGTGAAAAAAACGGTATATGGAAATCATATAATTATAATAGAAGATTAATTAGGACAGAATCGTATAAACTTGGCAGGCAACATGGAAAATGGGAAAGTTGGTATCTTAATGGAAAAAAGGAGAATGTAATGCATTATTTAGATGGAAGAAAACACGGAAGAGCAACAAAATATGACAAACTTGGAAAAATGACATTTGATGCTGAATATAGAAAAGGTAAAATGGTAAAATTATATTACAAAAAAGGAATACGTTAATATGTATTCAAATCATTAATAACAACTGATGCACACATACAACCAAATATTGCTGGCATATATGATATGGTTCCAACTGTTGATTTTTTGTTACGCTCGTTTACTAATTTTATAGCATGAGGAGGAATGTTTTCGGGCGAAAAAACTGATTGTACACCTTTGTAAATTCCCATTTTGTGTAAACGTTTGCGAAGCATACGAGCCAATTTACAATTATATGTTTTAGATATGTCAGATATTGAAATTTTACTTGGGTCAAGTTTTCCTCCTGCTCCCATTGAGCTTACTATTTTGTAATTTAATTTTAAACTATTGTATACAAGGTTTACTTTGGGACTTAATGTGTCAATTGCATCAACAACATAATCGTATTTTTTATCTTTGAGTATATCAATTATATCATCTTTTATATACTTGCTAATAATGTTTATATTTAGATTAGGATTTATATCCAAAAATCTATACTTTAGAATCTCTGTTTTTAGTTTCGATTCTGTGCTAGTGAGTGCAGCTAATTGTCGGTTTCTGTTACTTGACTGAATAATATCTCCATCAACAATTGTCAGATTACCTACACCTGCTCTGCAAATTTGTTCGGCAGCATATGCCCCTACTCCACCTAAACCAACAATAAGTATGTTTGATTTTTGTAGTTTCGATAACTTTTCTTTTCCTACTAATAACTCAGTTCTTGACAACCACTCCATTTATTTATTTTTTTTAGTAATAAGATTCTTCGACCTAATAAAATATACAGTCTTAATAATTCAAGCAAAAGTAAGCAAATATGTTTGAAAAATCCTTTTTTTTAATAATTCGACAGAAATATTTTTAATATAGGCTGCTTGCTTATATATTTCGTATATTGATAATCCACTATTATCGGTTTCTAAAAATAAGCTATTTATAGGAAGTTCCTTAAATATATTTTGAATTTTAGGCGATTTTATTAACGATTTTCCAAACGACATAATACAGTTTTTTGCCAATAGATTTTCACTAATATTTTGATTCCCTTTGTAATCATGTATTATCCAAGTAGTGTTTGATTTTCGCTTTTTTTTAATTTCTATAATATCCGAATATGATTTTACAGCATGTATAATGACTGGTTTATTCTGTTTTTCGGCAATTTCGAGTTGTTTTATAAATATTCTTTTTTGTGTTTCTATTGATATTTTTTTGTGCCTATCTATTCCTATTTCACCAATAGCAATAATATTTTTTTTTAGAGAATAATATTCAACTTTTGAAAGCTCGTTCTCAATGTCAATATTTTCAATATCCCATGGATGAATACCTACTGAAAGTTTATTTTTTTCATACAGTTCTGTTTGACTATTATTCAGCTGCATATTATATATTGCAATAATATCTTTTTTTGTATTAATGTTATGTGTATGTATATCAATAAACAAATTATCTGATTTTTGATTATAAGTTGATTAAATAGGAAAAACAAATGTGTATAAGTAAACTTTAAGAGCCATTTAATAATTTATTTTACTACGAATAAAATAAATTTTGTTGCCACTTTCAGCCTTAATTATTGCAAATGTATGAATTTATATTCTAATATTCATAGTTTTTTTTATTGTAAAAATATACTTATATTCGTGCTTTTTCAACAATTTATTAGCTGTTAAATAATAAGTGTTTTGTTTTCCTATCATTTGTTTGTGCTTATTACAATTTTACAAAAGTTGCTAAAAATCAATTAATTGTATTTTTAAAAAGCAGTAAGAAGAGCGAAATTATGACGATAAATTGGACAATTGCTATTTAACAATCACTTAAAACTTAGCTTGTGTAGTGAAACTATAGCAAAATATGGTTCTTCTAATCTTTTTATGTTGCTTACGTCTAAATAAGTGGTCTTACATAATTTTTTCGACATCTGTTTTTTGTTAAATTGCATATTATTAGAATATTAATAAAATGCATTAGCAATATTTAATAGTACAAAATGACTTTTGATTAATTTATTATACATTTATGGCAAAGAAAAAAACAACAATATCAAATTATATAGAAGAAAATGCCTTTACGCATATTAACGAAAGAGGCGACACTATTTATAAAGTAAACAAAGGTGCTAAAATTAAATTAGTAAATGATAGTGTATTTATAAGAATAAATGGCTCATCAGAAAATCTATATACTGTTAAAATTAAGAACTATCAAAACAGTAATATATCTACTTCATGCACATGTAAATATGACTGGGGAGGCATATGTAAGCACGAGGTTGCGGCATTGTTAATATTAGAAAAATACTTAAATGGAAATACACAGACTTCTGTTGATAGCAAAAAAAATAAAACTGAAAAAACTCCAATTTTAAGAAATTCAAACGAGCTATATTATATTGATGATTACAGAAATATAACCAATAAGCTTGTTTTTGAAAATACAAACTCAAAAGAATATAAAAATGAAGAAAAATATTATTACCAAGAAAAAATAAAATATATAAAAGAAAACAAAACAGAAATAACAAGCTCAAGTCATTGGGATAAAAAAACTGTTGTGTTTATGATTATAGATGACAAGCTTGCTACAAAATGCAATTGTAAAGAAACTGTTTCTAAGTTATGTAGACATCAAGCCATGATTTTATCTAAAATTTCAAAAACTAATAATCAGTTTTTTATATTTTTAAATTCCAAAGTTCAGATTAGATTTAAAAAGAAAATATTAAATAAATATGGCTTAAACGACATTAATAGTTTTGATGATTATTTTGAACTAAAAATAAGCTTTTCAAAATTTGGGTATATATTTAAAGATAAAGCAGCAGGCTTAATCGAACTTGATAAAGATGAGGATTCTATATACATTAAATCGAAACTAACAAATGATAGTTTGTCTATTCTTCAGCCTAAAAGATTATTAGATAATTCAGGTTTTGAAGTTGGTTTTGTATTCCATATTGACGAAAATAAGAAAGAAAACAGTTTATATGAGATAGTTCCAATTTATGGAAAACAAAATAAAAATAAAACAAAACTGATAAATTCAATAAAACCTATAAGCGAAAAAAATAATAATCATAATATAAATTATGCCGATTCCAACAAAAAACTTATTAATCTGTGTAACGAATTATCACAAGAAACTTTAAGTAACTATTTTGAAGATATTGATTTAGATGATTCATTAAAAATTGAGGCTGATAAATATTTTTTTTTAAAACTAAAAGAAACAATTCCAATTCTTGAAAATAACAAATACTTATACATATCAACAGAACAAATAAGAAAAACTGATTTATACCAGATTACTATATCATCGAAGCCTGTGAAATTATCATTTTTGTTATACGATTCCGATGATTTTGTACACTTAAAAGCATATATTGCAGATAGTGAAGGTGTGAGATATGCCATATCAAAAATTAAAGATATTTGTAGATTGACTTTTTTTACAAATATTAAAGAAAAATATTATTTGAACGAATCATTAAAACAGTCAGAAGTTATAAACTATTTTTCGCAGTCTGGAGAGGTAAAAATTGTAAAATCAAAACTTGACTTTTTGCTTAAAAATTATGTTTTTGAACTATCAAAAAATTACCCCATAGAAATAAAAATGCAGGATATAAAACATAATACAATTAAATTAAATCCTCAGAAAAAACAATTATATATATCTGAATTAGATAACTTTGTTTTGTTTAAACCAGTAGTGGAATATGATAATAAACAGGAAGTTGAAATATTAAAAAAAGGTAATAATATAGAAAAAAAACAAAATATAATATACAGTTACAATAGAGATAATGAATTTGAAAATGAGTTTATTGAAGAAATAAAATATCTACACCCCAAATTTGAACAACAATCTGAATCTGATTTTTATCATTTAGATATAGATGACTTAATGACTGATTTTTGGTTTTTTGATGCATATGAGAAATTAAACAAAAAAGATATTGATATTTATGGACTAAAAAATCTGAAAAATTTTAAATATTCGCCTCATAGAGCCAAAGTTGATATAAATATAAATTCGGGACAAGACTGGTTTGATATTGATTTAAAAGTAAAATTTGGAGATTTTGATATTTCGTTAAAAGATGTTAGAAAAGCAATTGTAAACAAAGAACGCTACATTAAACTAAATGATGGTTCAATTGGTATTTTGCCAGAAGAGTGGACAAAAAAATTTGAAAGTTATTTTAGACATGGCGAAATGGATAAGGATAATCTAAAAATTTCTAAACTTAAATTTGGCTTAATTGATGAGTTATTTGAAAATATTGATGATACCGAAATTATTAAAGAAATAGCTGAAAAACGAAATAGAATTAAAAATTTTGATAAAATAAAAAATATTAGAAAACCCAGAGGTATTAATGCCAAATTAAGAGATTATCAAAAAACTGGTCTAAATTGGCTAAATTTTCTTGATGAATTTAAATGGGGCGGGATTTTGGCTGATGATATGGGACTTGGCAAAACATTGCAAATACTAAGTTTTTTGAAACATATTAAACGTAAATCAAAAAGTGCAAACCTGATAATAGTACCCACAACACTTATATTCAACTGGGAAAATGAAATCAAAAAATTTGCACCAAGTTTTACTGTGCTATACTATCATGGAATAAGCAGAGACAAAGACCATAATAATTTCAAAAACTATGATATAGTAATAACAACCTATGGTTTGATAATCAATGATATTGAAATACTTAATAAATATCAATTTAATTATATAATACTTGATGAATCGCAGGCTATAAAAAACCCTGTATCCAAAAGATTTAAAGCAGTTTCGTTGCTTAAAAGTAACAATAAGCTTGCAATGACAGGAACACCGATTGAAAATAACACATTTGACCTTTTTGCACAAATGAGTTTTTTGAATAAAGGTTTTTTAGGAACTCAAAATTCATTCAAAAAAAATTATTCTACACCAATAGACAAAGATAGAGATAAAGATAGAGCTATTGAATTGCAAAAACTAATTTCGCCATTTGTACTCAGGCGAACAAAAGAGCAGGTAGCAAAAGAGCTTCCACCCAAAACAGAAGATTTTATTTTCTGTACAATGGAAAAAGAACAACAACAAATTTATGATGCTTATAGAAACAAATATAGAGATTATTTATTAAACAAATTTGAATCTGATGGTTTCAATAAATCAAAAATTCATGTTTTAGAAGGTTTGCTAAAATTGAGACAAATTTGCGATTCTCCTGCATTACTATCTGACAACGAGAGCTATGGAGAGCAGTCAATTAAAATCAAGGAGCTTATAAGACACATTAACGAAAAAACATCTAATCATAAAATTCTTGTATTTTCGCAATTTGTTAAAATGCTTGCTCTAATTAAAAATGAGCTTGTAGCTAATGATATAATTTTTGAATATCTTGATGGCAAAAGCACAAAAAAACAAAGAGAAAACAGTGTAAATGAATTTCAAAAAAACGATAGTTGTCGGGTTTTTCTAATAAGTATAAAAGCAGGAGGACTTGGACTTAATTTAACAGCAGCCGATTATGTGTATATTGTTGATCCATGGTGGAATCCAGCAGTCGAAAATCAAGCGATAGATAGATGTTACAGAATTGGACAAAACAAAAAAGTTATTGCATACAGAATGATTTGCAAAAATACTATTGAAGAAAAAATAATGACTTATCAAGCAAAAAAACAACAAGTAGCATCAGATATTATTACAACAGAAGAAAGTTATGTCAAACAACTTAAACAAAGCGATATTATTGATTTATTTGGTTAAAAATTAAGGTCTTCGACCTATTTAATAGTTGCTTACGCATTAGTATAAAGACAATTTTATCAATAAGTTATGAATAGGTATACTTTAAATGGTACAATTATTCAATAATACAATGGTACAATACTTTGATTAATAATTGATAACAGTTTATTAATGTTAAAACTATAACCGTTTAGAGTATAAATATCGAAAAACTTTTGTAACAGTACTTAATTCTACTTTACGAAGTTAAAATAAGCTCTGAAAGAGCGAAATACAATAGCCCAGTGTGGTCTTATAAAAATACGAGCAAAACAGCTTATTTAAGTTTTTTATTAGTTCCTAAAATGTTTTTTTATTTCGTTAGTAGATTTTTTTCGCCCTGAAAAGGGCATAAGCAATACAATAAAAAAAAAAGAATAAAATTGAAACTAACAATATTGTTGTAATTTATTAGTTTTTATAAGCCCAGTCTAAAGCCCTTAATAAATTAGTGGATAAATAATTATATAATAATAAACCGTAAAAAAAATGGCAAAGAAAGAAAAAGTAGAAAATCAAGTTTCAGAAAAATTAGAATCATTAAAAAATACAATAGCTATTATTGATAAAAATTTTGGCAAAGGAACAATAATGCGATTAGGTGCAAAAACTCATTATAATATACCATCAATAAAATCAGGCTCGATAGCTATTAATGAGGCGTTAGGAGTAGGTGGATACCCGAGAGGAAGAGTAGTTGAAATATATGGTCCAGAATCGTCGGGAAAAACAACTTTGGCAATACATGCAATAGCCGAAGCTCAAAAAGCAGGTGGTATTGCTGCTTTTATTGATGCAGAACATGCTTTTGATAGATTTTATGCCGCAAATCTTGGTGTTGATACCGAAAATCTTTTAATCTCGCAACCCGACAATGGTGAGCAAGCATTGGAAATTACTGACCAACTTGTTAGGTCAGGTGCTGTTGATATTATTGTAATTGACTCGGTAGCTGCACTAACACCAAAAGCCGAAATTGAAGGAGATATGGGCGACTCAAGAATGGGACTTCAAGCAAGGCTAATGTCACAGGCATTAAGAAAATTAACAGCATATATCAGCAAAACAAATACATGTGTTATTTTTATAAACCAATTGCGTGAAAAAATTGGAGTAATGTTTGGAAATCCTGAAACTACAACAGGCGGAAATGCTTTAAAATATTATTCATCAATTAGAGTTGATGTAAGGCGCATAGGTCAAATAAAAGATAGCGAAGAAATTAGAGGTAACAGAACAAGAGTTAAAATTGTGAAAAATAAAGTGTCACCACCTTTTAGAAAAGCCGAGTTTGATATTATGTACGGTGAAGGTATTTCAAAATCAGGCGAAATTCTTGATTTAGGTGTCGATAATGATGTAATTAAAAAAAGTGGTTCATGGTTTAGTTATGGCGAAACCAAATTAGGTCAGGGTAGAGAAACTGTTAAAAAACTTATTTTGGATAACCCTGAATTAATGGAAGAGTTAGAAACTAAAATTGTTAATAAATTGCAAAAGAAATAGGCTTTTCTATACTTCTTATGTTACTTATGCATAAATAAACTCATTTTTTTTAACAACTACACTCATCTTAGTTTGGATATTTACAATATCGTGCCATGATTATCATGGTACGATAACGAGATTGCAATTACATGGTTAGTGAATATTTGTTATGGTTTTGAGGGAGCTGCGATTTAACAAAGTTTACAACTTAATAAAAATAGCTCAAAATGTCCTCCTATTAACCTTAATTTAGGCTACCCGTCAGAACTTGGACAGTCTTGTTTATCAGGTATTTTTTGTAACAGGATAAAAATCAATCCTGTTAATCCTGTCAAAAAATAAAATAATGTCCAATACTATACGTGTAGCCTTAATTTATAAATAAAAGTTTAGTGATAATTTTTTTTGTACCATCATCATTTGTACAAAAAACCAGATAAACACCTGTTTTTACACGACTATTATTAAAATTTTTTCCGTTCCAAATAGCTTTTCCACCAAATGATTTTGTTTCATAAACCAGATTACCACTTATATCTGTTATTTTAACATTCACATTATTAGCTAGTCCAGTAACAGCAATTAAACCATTATATGTTTCTCTAACAGGGTTTGGATACACATATACATCTTTAAAACCATTGTTGCTTTTGGTTGCAGTACTTTTATACGAAATTAATCCTTCGGAAGTAGCAAAATATACTTCAGCAGTTTTATGGTTAATTTCAATATCTAAAATATTATTTGAAAACAAAGGACTATTTGATTGATTGAAGTTTAAAATCTGTTCTGTACAATCAGCTGATAGCAAAAAAACTCCTGCATTTTCAGTACCTACCCATTTTCTGTTTGCACCATCAATTGCTAATGTACTAATAGATTCCCCCTCTAATAAATATTGAATAGTTGTGTCATTATCAAAAGATTCTACTATAATTCTACTTGCATAAAAATTGTTATCTTCAAAAGCATTTTGTGGATTATAATACACCATGAGTCCTTTATCGGTTCCAATCCACATGTATGCATCATTATCTTCAATAATAGTATTTACAGTATTTGTAATAAATTGTCCGTTTTCGTCATAAATATTTGTCTTTTTAGATAAATCATCATCCGAGTCTTCAATTGTTCCATTGGTATCGAATATAAATATTCCACCGCCAACTGCTAATTGAACCCAAAACTGACTACTTGATGTCTCTGTAATTTTTCCTATTTTCTCAATATTTCTTATAATAGGATACTCCATTTTATACCATTTATCATCTTTGGTTTTAACACATATTGGATTTCTTACACCTGAGTTAGTAATCCATAAATTACCATCAAAACCAAATGTTAAACTCTGTGTTTTGACATAGCTTGTAGTACCAGCAGTAACATCTAAAATACTATTGCTATTATTATATTGTTTTATAAAACTATTGTTATTAAATTCGATAAGTCCTCCTCCGAGCGATACTCCATAAACTTTATTAGAGTTTGTCGGGTCAATAGATATTTCAATCATATCTCTAGCACTTGAATTCCACAGGACAGTCGAATTCCATTTGTTTTCAGAAAACTTGTATAACTCAATATGTTTCCACACATTAGCACCAACAATTGTTTTAGCACCTCCCGAAATATATACCTTATTATCTGCTATTTCGATATCTGAAACATCAGCATTAAAAGGTCCGTTTGGTAAAATAAAACTATAGCTATCATGTTCGTTAATAAGCATACCGTTGCCATTGTCTGCAATCAATAAATTACCTTTTTTGCTATATGTTGCATAAGTTGGTGATGCATTTACATCATTATATTTTTCAATAGTTTTTTCTAAAATTAAATCTTTATTATATATTAATAATTTACTACTTGATGCTATTATTAGTTTATCATTACTTATATTTAATGAGTTTACTTGTGTAATTGAATTATCAAACTCTGTCCAATTTGCTTTTTTTATATATAATTTTCCATTATCATTTTCATTATCATAATAAAAAGCAATTAGATTATTATTAAAAAAAACAATATTTTTAAATGTTGAATTACTGTTAGGAATATCAGTTATTAATTTCCAATTATTAAAATCGGCAAGATTGTTAGCATTTTTATCAGCTTCATAAATTCCATTTTCGCTTGCTGCATAGAATTTGTTTTCATCTAAACTTATTTCAAAAATCTCTATTTGTTTTCCCAAATTACCAATAAAATAAGTATCAGAAATTTCTTTTTTTTCAATATCTAACACCACTATACCAAAGCCACATGATAAGTATGCAAATTTATCAAGAATAAATATATTATTTATATTTTTTTTTCCATATAATTGCTTACGTTTAATATCATTAATATTATAAATTTGTTTTTTAGATATCAAGTCAATATTACCATTTTTGTATGCAACTATTACTGTTTCGTTTTTATTATACACAGCTATTGATGAGACTCCTATATCTGAAAGTCCATTAACTTTGGATAGTTTTTCTATACTATTATCTAACTTGTTATAAGTAAAAATGGCATGTAGAGTAGAGCAATATATCTTTTTACTGGTTTCAATAATTTTACTAACATTGGAATATGGTAGATGATCTTTCCATTGCCCAATAGCAGTTTGGGATTTAATAGAAATTAGTGGTATCGAAAAAAATAATATAATAAAAATAGTAATCTTAGTCATTTTGGCTACACGTTAGTATTGGAAATTATTTTATTTTTTTGACAGTATTTACAGGATTAACATGATTGATTTTATTCTGTTATGAAACACTTGATAAACAACACTGTCCAACCTTACGTGGGTAGCCGTCATTTTTTCATTCTACTGTTTTTTGTAATGTTTACTTTTTGAATTAAGGTCTTTGATTTATCAATATTGCTTTTGCCCTTTCAAAAAAACTTAAATAAGCTATTTTTGCTCGTATTTTTATAAGCCAATGCAGAAGTCCCTAAAATTCAAGTAAATATTTAACAAGTTTGTTCACTGCTATTCCTCTGTGACTTATTTTATTTTTTTCGTCTGCTGTCATTTCGGCAAAAGATTTTTTATAACCAATTGGTACAAAGATAGGATCATATCCAAAACCAGAGCTTCCTTGTCTTTTACCAGTAATAATTCCATTTACAATACCCTCAAACTGAAGCTCTTTGCCATGAATAATTAAAGTTATAATTGTTTTAAATCTTGCATTTCTGTTTTTAATATTTTTAAGCTTATACAAAACTTTATTAATATTTGCATTATCATCTTTTTCATCACCTGCATATCTGGCAGAATATACTCCTGGCTCATAGTTTAATGCCTCTATCTCAAGTCCTGTATCGTCTGCAAAGCAATTATAGTTATAGTTATTATAAACATATAAAGCTTTATCTAATGAGTTTTCCTCAATTGTTTCTTTTATTTCTGGAATGTCTTCTTTACAGCCTATATCATTAAGACTAAGCATTTTAAATTTCACACCAAGTATTTCATTTAATTCTCGTAGTTTATTTTTATTATTGGTAGCAAATACAAGATTGCTTATTTTGTTTGTTGTCATTTTGAATATTTTTTTTGTACGTTTTTTAGTTTTGTTAAATCGCTTATATACTTAGATTTATCTTAATAAAATGCTTCATTTTTTTATATAGTCAGTTTCTTCAACATACCTGCAAAAACTTATTTTTACATTATTTTGAAATCAAAAAAATCATTTGACAAGCTCAATGCAGTACATTTACAACAGTAAATCCCTGTTTTTTAAATTAAAAAAAAAATTGAATATGAACTTTTTAGGAATGTCTTAATATATACACAAAAAGGCTAAGTAATTAACAATGACCAATGGATAATTAACAATTTTGCTTACGCTTGATAAACAGCATAATAATAAAAACAAAAGTGTTGTTTTTATATATCGACCTACTTATCAGTTTTAAGTTAGACGCTTTTTAAGCGCAAAGTTACAAAAAGTTTTACTAAAAGTTTGACACAAAGTTTTGCTAATCTTCACTTTAATTCTATGAATAAAACTATTTGAAAAACAAGACAGTCTAACTTCAGAACTCACAAAAACAGTTTTCTTTTTCCAAAACAATCGCAAGTTAAAAGTTAGTTAAAGTTACTTCTACTTTACGAACTTAAAACTATTTGATAATTAAACTATTAAATCATTTTTAT
>JAOZVK010000466.1 GCA_029938185.1 Bacteroidales bacterium
AATGCATTTAGACATAGGGCGTTGCCCCATGTTAATGCTTATGCCCTTTCAGGGCTAAAAAACTTACTAACGAAATAAAAGAACATTTTAGGAACTAATAAAAAACTTAAATAAGCTATTTTTGCTCGTATTTTTATAAGACCAGGTGTAACCAATTCGTAATTTATAATTCATTATTTCCTATCTCAAAAGCTTCGACCTATTAAACAATACCCAACTTCCTGAGAGTTAATTGAGTTGGAACTCCATTTTTATCATATCCTTTTATTCGATAATATTTAATAAGCATTTTTTCAAGAGGAACAGTATGATTTTTCTTATCAGACAACCTTCCTTCATTAAGCATACGACTTGGTAAAGTATCATCCTTCTTAGATATTCCCTCTCTCGTATTCATATATCTTTCAAGTGTGTGTACTCTATCCCCTGCAACAAACATTTCTGCTTGAGATAATTTTATTCCAGTGATTGCTTCAAAAATTTTATTATAAACAGAGATGTCCATTAAAGCTAGTGCAACATTGGGTATTAATTCAATAGATTTTCCGAGTAATATGTTAGGAGTATTTTTAGCTACAAATGGTTCAAGCATATATGCAAAGGACGTAAACTGGCAAGTGTGAAGTGAATTAATTGCTGACATCATTTTTTCAAAATAATCAACTAAAGTTGATTTAGATAGTGTAGTGTATGGGTTTATATATCCGAGAGTTGCTTCTAAGGTAAAAAGTGGTGCTGATAAATGACACGCTCCTCTGTTTGCAACGGCATAACTTAAACCTTGTCCCCATGCACCTCTTGGGTCATAGGCAGACATTTCGAGACCTTTTACATGAATAGCAAAATCTTTACCTCCATATTTTTCTGATAATGATTTTAAGCCTTCGGCTATATCTTTTCCAAGATTTTTACGGTAAACTGTATTCTTAATAATTTCGGAGATACCTTCTTTTTTTCCGAATTGAAGATTTGTTTGTATAATATCTTTTTCGGAGGCTTCCATTAAATATCCTATAATATTTCCCATGGATATTGTGTCAATACCATATAAACCACATTCTTCGTTCCAAGCCACAATTGCTTCTGTATCAAATATTCCTAAATTTGGTCCAAACAGAGCGGTTGTTTCATATTCAGGTATTTTTTTTATTTTACCTCCTTCGAACTCTCCTTTGTGTCCACAAACTATTGAGCATGGTTTGCATGTACTTGGTTTTTGTTTATGCTTAATTTTAAACATTTCTCCCGAAACCGAGTAAGCTGATTCGTGGCTACTGTCTTTGAAATTATTTACAGGCAAAATATTTGCTTTGTTACAAAGGTTTACATGTCCATTTGTGCCATAGTTCTTATATAAATGTGAGGTTATATTATTTTTTTTGATATACTTACCACCAAGTTTTTTTGTTTGTTCAAATAATTCTTTATTTTTGGGTACAATCTTAAATGCTTTTCCAGTTGCAACTATTGCTTTAACTTTTTTTGAGCCCATTACTGCACCTATTCCTCCTCTTCCCAAATATCTACTACCAGAAGTTACATTTGCAAACTTTACAAGATTTTCGCCTGCTGGACCAATTACCATTGCTCCTTGATTTTTATCAAGTTTTAGTTCTGTTTGAGTTTCTTGAGTATCTTTTCCCCACAAATGACTTGCATCTTCTATTTTTGCACCAGATTCATCAATAACTATTTGAACGGGTTTGTCTGATTTTCCTGTAATCAGTAATCCATCATATCCTGCTGTTTTATAAGCCATACCAAATGGTCCTCCACAAGACGATGTCACCATAATATTTGTTAATGGTGATTTTGTAACTGCATCAAAGCGTCCTGTACATGCTGCTCCACTACCCATAAATACCCCCATCATAAAAGCTATAGTATTATTTTCGCCAAGCGGGTCTATTCCAGGTTCTAATCTGTCGTATAATAGTTTTAAACCTAAGCCTTTTCCTCCTAAATATTGTTCTCTATCAGCCTCGGATATGTAACTGACTTCAACTGTTTGTGTACTAAGATTAATTTCTAGTAATTTATTACTTGTCCCGATAATTTCTTTCATGGTTATTTTATGATTAAATATATACTTAAAATTGAAGGTCTTCGACCTATTTAATGTTGCTTACGCATTCTATTAATATTCAAATTAAGGTCTTCGACCTATTTATAGTTGCTTACGCATTAGTACAAAGACAATTTAATCAGAAAGTTATGAATAAGTAAATGTCGAAAAAATTTTGTAACAATACTTAATATGCAATTTAACAAAATATAAATATTGAAATCTTTTATTAAGGAATCGTTAAAAAATAACTTTCCGATTTGTTTTTTGTAAAATACTTATATTTAGGTGTAAACCAATTCGTAATTCGTAATTTACAATTCGTCACTTCCTAAACAACTTATACTTAGAACGGTTTTAATTTTAACTTTGACAAAGTTTAAAACTTTGTCAAAGTTGGAGTTAAGTAATTTATAATGTAAGTTTATAACCGTTTATAGTATATTAAAATTTTAAAATGCTGCTTCAAGTATTTTTATAACATCTTCAATTGTTAAATCTTTTGGATTTGGAAGCATCGAACCATCGTTCATTGAAGTTTTTGCAATGCTGTCAATTTGAGATTTTTTAACACCAGCATCGCTTAGTTTTATTGGCATTCCAGATAAATTATTAAGTTTCTGATTTAAAAGCTCAATAGTTTCAATAGCACGTTTGGCTCTTGATTTTTTGGGTGTATTTAGATATTCTTCTTCACCAGCTAAATATAATAATAATTCTGCATAATATTTTTCTATTTTATCAAAATTAAATCTCATAACATGAGGTAGCAAAATAGCCATTGCATTTCCATGAGGCACATGAGCAATTGCTCCACATGCATGACCTAAAGCATGTACTGCACCAACCATTGAGTTCGAAAAAGCTGCTCCTGCCATTGTTGATGCATTTGCCATTGCAAATCTTGCTTTTACATCTTTTCCTGTTTTTACTGCTTTAGCTAAATTTTTTCTAATTAATGAAATTGCAGCAGTTGCATATGCATCACTCATTGGGTTTTTTTGTAAACATGTATATGCTTCAACTGCATGTGTTAGAGCATCCATTCCAGTTGCGGCAGTTATTCTGGGTGGAAGCGATAATGTCATTCTTGGGTCTAAAATTGCCACTTTGGGTAGTAACATATTTGATGTAAATGGCATTTTTACATTATTTTCTACATCGTTTATTACAGCTACCAGTGTTACTTCCGAGCCTGTTCCTGATGTTGTTGGGACAACAATTAAAGGTTTTTGTTCTTTGCTTAATCTATCCACACCCATAAATTTTCTTATATCGCTATCGCCTTCCGATATTACAATATTAACGCCTTTGGCTGTATCAATTGGAGAACCTCCTCCAACAGCAATTATTGAGTCACATTTATTTTCATTATATATTTTTACGATATCGTTTACAGTTTTTAAAGAGGAATCAGGAGGAGTTTGGTCATATATTGCTCCTATTGTAATGTCTGAATCATCAAAGCCTGTAAGAACTATTTCTAATAAACCTGCTCCTACTATACCTCGGTCTGTTATTATTATAGGTCTTTTTGCATTTAATAGCTTTAGCTCATATGGTACTGTTTCTAATGCTTCAACTCCTGCATTTATTTTTACTGGATTAAAAAATTCGTAGTATTTTGGTAACATAATTATAAATATTTTTGTAAAATATAAGGTCTTCGACCTATTAAATATTGCTTACGCATGTTATATAATAAACTGAATTTATAGAAACAAGTTTTACTAAAAAAATTATGTAAGAAAGTTTCTAATAACAAAAAAACTGAGAAAATTACTTCCCAAACACCATTCCTATCGTATAAATATGCATTCTGTTTATATGTTTACGAATAGTCATTTGTGGTGATTTTTTTAGAATATTCTTATTCAATATTTTTGGAAATAAATATCCTTCGGTTATGTATATTAGTCGAATCAATGTCATTGAATCTCCCACATTACCTATTACACCTATTTTGTGTTGAGCATAAACATGATGCGCTCCTGCCTGTGTTGTAATCATTTGAAATGCGGTATCAAGATTTTTTACTTCAACAATTAAATCTGCATCGTGTTTTTTCTTAAAACCTAAAAATTTTAGTTTTCCATTAGTTTTTTTCATAACTAAACTTGGACCGTTTGGAAGAACATTCATACTAAATGAAAAACCTTCTTTCCATGAAGAAATTTCTTGTTTTACTTCTTTTTCAAAATGCGAGCTAGATTCTAATGCTCTGCCTAATGCAAAAAAACCTGCTGTAACAACATATCTTTTAAATTTATTTTTGCCTGGAGTAATATTAGTTCTCATAAGTGGATTTTTTTATATGATTAAACTTTGGTAATTGACTTATTAAGGTCTTCGATCTATTTAATGTGGCTTGTGCATTCTATTAATACTCTAATAAGGTCTTCGACCTATTTATAGTTGCTTACGCATTAGTACAAAGACAATTTAATCAGTAAGTTATGAATAGATAAAGGTCGAAAAACTTTTGTAACAATACTTAATATGCGATTTAACAAAATGAAAATATTGAAATATTTTTGTTAGACTACTGTATTAAGACATAAATTGCTTAAGTTTATAAATGTAATAATTTGA
>JAOZVK010000063.1 GCA_029938185.1 Bacteroidales bacterium
AAATGATTTAATAGTTTAATTATCAAATAGTTTTAAGTTCGTAAAGTAGAACTAACATTAAGTTAATAATTTTACGTTTATTAAATCTTTATGTTATTATTCAATATTTTGTATAATTGTATCATTGAATAATTGAACCTTTTAAAGTATAGTATACTTTTGGTATATTATTTGATAATTAGTGTCCATACATAAAGTCAATAAAATCGCAAAGCGATGACCTATTGGTAACCCACGATGATAATCGTGGGTTGATAACAAGCCAATTACATAAATGCCTTTAGGCATGACCTATAAAATTGCTGACTTTATGGACGCACACTAATTAAGTTTATTGTAATGATTCAATACGATTTACATTTGTAATGTAGTGTTTTTGACTATAAATTCCTTATTTAGAATGATAAAATCATATCTTAATTTTAATATAAATAAATATTAATGACACAAACCCAGTTAATTAAGGTATTTACTTAAAGTAATAATTTAAGGATTTTGATGCATGACAAGTATAGATTACCTTTTATGTAATTTATACTTGTCATTATATACCTTATTGTCATAATTACCAGTATATTATTACCGATTATTTAATCTTATAGTTTAATGATTTTTATACAATAATACACAACTTTCACTCATAATTTTATATCCTTCAAATTTTTTATTTCTTGCTAATAAATTTTACAATTTATAATTGTAACATGTATACAATTGTATCGTATATACAAATGTAATTAATTACACTTGTAACTTTAAAATACAGATTCTTTTGACTACACTTGTAACATAGCTATCAGTATATTTTTATATGTTTTGTTTGCATTTTATTTTTATATGTTAAAATTTATCGTTACATTTGTAATAGATATAATTTACATAAAAATACATTCCTAATTTTATAATTAATGAAAGATAGAATAATAAAATTAATTACAGTTGAACAATTATCATATTCAAAGTTTGCTGATATTATAGGAGTTCAGCGTTCGAGCATATCACATATTTTATCCGGTAGAAATAAACCCAGTTTAGATGTTATTCAAAAAGTACTGACAAAATTTAGTACACTAAATTCTGAATGGTTATTATTTGGTAGAGGTGAAATGTATAAAAATAAAAGAAGTGATTTATTTACAGAAAAAAATACTGAAGAAGAGAAAATAGAAACTTCTAAAAAAACAAAAACAAAAGAAACTGCTATTAGTGAATTTGCAACTTTGTTGCTAACAAAAGAAGTTGAACGAATTGTAATATTTTATAAAGATAAAACTTTCAAACTTTATAATCCTCTGAACTAAGGTTTTCGATATATTTAATGACGCTTTAGCTTGATGTATAATTTCTGAATTTTAAAAAGAAACTTTTACTAAATAGATGAAATTTTATATATTGATACTTACAAATAAAGGCTACCACGTTAAACTGAAAAGTATTGATTATCAGGTGTTTCGTAACAGGATAAAAATCAATCCTGTTAAATCCTGTCAAAAAATAAAATAAAGTCCCATACTAAAAACATGTAGCCAATTTTTATATATTGATGCTTACAAATAAAAAGAGAACTGTTTTTAAATTTCCCCCCTCTCTCCTACCCGACTGAAATATAACACGATATAAAAACAACCATATACAGTTGAATATCAAATAAATACATTTTGTATTTTTTGTACTCATTATTAGAATTTAATATGCTATTTCTTTTAGAATCGTATACAGCTTATTACCAGCAAGATAACTTTCGTATGTTTTGATTTTAAAACTGTTTAGAAACAGATTTTATGTACAATTGTACATAAATTTTTATATATTAAATTCTTATTGAATTAAGTTTAAAATAGACAATTACACTTTTCAATACATAATATATACAATAAATTACATATTATATAGTTTACATATGTCAATTTGTCATTAACAATATATTTTTTTATTACTAAAATTTTAGTAATTATTCAATAATTATTAGCATATTTGTACTTTAATTTAACTGATTAAAAAATCATTTATATAATAAAATAATATAATTTTTTATAAGTAAAGTTTAAATAATAAGTTCTGTTTTTTAAGCAGTTATTTTTTTTTTTACAAGCTTTGAAAATTCCTTAATAATGGATTATTCAGGGACTTTTCAAAGTGAAGTAAAAGAAAAAAAGAACAAGTTAAAATCTGAAGTTATTTTTTAATCTTTACTAAGCTAATAAAAAAAAACAAAATGTATAAATCTATAATTCGTCCAATTTTGTTTACATTTAAACCCGAAACTATTCATTCTATTATTTTTGCATCTTTACGGATTATGCAACATATTCCAGGTACAAGTGTATTAACCCGAAAACTATTTTTATATAAAACAAGTTCAGCAGAGAAAGAAGTTTTTGGAATAAAATTTCCAAACCCTATAGGTTTAGCAGCAGGGCTTGATAAAAATGCAAATGTGTATAATACGTTTGGAAATATGGGTTTCGGATTTGTTGAAATAGGTACAATAACTCCAAAAGCCCAAAAAGGAAATCCCAAACCAAGATTGTTTAGAATGAAGAAAAATAAAGCACTAATCAATAGAATGGGATTTAATAACGAAGGTATTGATTATGCAATAAAAAAATTAAGAAAAAACAAAACAGTAATTGTAGGAGGAAACATTGGAAAAAATAAAATGACTCCAAATAAGGATGCTATTTTGGATTATGAAATTTGTTTTAATTCTTTATTTCCGTATGTAGATTATTTTGTAATTAATGTAAGTTCACCAAATACACCTGATCTTAGAGAACTGCAAAACAAAGAACCACTTGAAAAATTATTATCACATATTCAAAATCTAAATAATAATAAACCTAATAGAAAACCTGTATTATTAAAAATTGCTCCAGATTTAACATTTGAACAAATAGATGATATTATAGAAATTGTAGAAAGAACAAAAATTGATGGACTAATTGCAACCAACACTACTATATCAAGAGAGGGACTTTCGTATACTAAAGAAGAAATTGAACAAATTGGAATGGGAGGTTTAAGCGGAAAACCTTTGACAAAACGCTCCACCGAAATTATAAAATATATTTCGGACAAGACAAATAAAAAAATTCCAATAATAGGAGTTGGTGGAATTATGAATGAAAAAGATGCTATAGAAAAACTTGAAGCTGGTGCAAGTTTAATACAAATTTACACAGCTTTTATTTATGAAGGTCCAAGTTTTGTTAAAAAATTATTGAAAAAAATGGCTCTTTGAGCCTTTTAATATTAGTTATGTATTATGTCCACATAAGGTTACACGCTTGTTTTTCAAAGTGGTTTTAATATTAAAGTTAGTGGTAATCAAAAAATGAACAACTAAAATTTAATGAGAAATATGAAATTAGAAAGATTTAAAGACTTTGATTTATCAATTTTTTGGAAAGATAGTGATTATGCAAAGAAATTCTATACTGAAGAATATCCCACAAATGAAATTATCAAATCTATTGAAAATGAACTTGCTTATAAATTGCCATCATCATACATTGAACTTATGAGATTTCAGAATGGAGGAGTACCAAAAAATGATTGTTTCCCGACTACTGAAAGTACTTCTTGGGCTGAAGACCATATTGCAATAACTGGAATAATGGGAATTGGGAACAATAAAAGTTATTCACTTTGTGGTGATTTAGGAAGTCGATTCATGATTGACGAATGGGGCTATCCTAAAATTGGAATTTGTGTCTGTGACTGTCCAACAGCAGGACACGATATGATTATGTTGGATTATACTAAAAATGGAGAACCGAAAGTTGTACACGTTGACCGAGAAAATAATTATAAAATAACCTTTTTAGCCAAAGACTTTGAAACTTTTATTAAAGGTCTTGTAAATAAAGAAATTTATTTCACATCTGATCAAGATTTGCTTGATGACCTTGAAAAAATAAAAAATGGAAAATTTTCAAGTATTCTAACTGGGTTTTTAAAAAAAGAAAAATCATTGAATATTGAAGAGATATTAAGAAATCTTTTAACAGAATTAACAAATAAAAAAGGGTATTTTGCTTTACACGCTGACGAGTTATCGCACTTGGTTTACGATATCCAATTTTATTTATATTCAAAGAACAACACTGTTAAATCACAAAAAAATTATCTGAAAAATTATGAACAAATGATTGCTTTTAGTGATTCAGAAATTAGTACAGGTGGCTATTCTGAAAATTTTATAACAGATTGGTTTGTAAAAAGAATTGATCAAAAATATATTACGAAAAAAACATCTGGTAACTTAATGTTTACAGATGATTATGAAAATGAATTATTTGATAAAATAAGAAAATTCAAATAGCCAACTACCACTAACATTTTGAATAGTTAACGGTAGTGTACAAGACAATAGTTTCTAAAGTTTGAAAGTTAGTTATATTGATAATGGATAGTTAATAATTTTGCTTTCGCTTGAATTATTGTATGTTAGAATTTAACAAATATAGTCATACAATAATTTTTTGACATTTTATTTTTTAATAATAGATTGTTTTCAGGCGATAGCCAAAATTTTTAGCTTTTAACTTTTAGTTTTTAGCTTTCAAATTACTTAAGATTTACGTTTTGATTCAGTAGTTAGTTACATAACTCATAGCATTTGTAAAAAATTAAAGTAAATGAATATATCGAAATTTTGTAAATAAAACTCATCATTATTTGTAGTATTTTTAATAGTCTTACTAAAAAAAAATTGTATTTACAATCTTGATAATTCGGGCTATACGTTATAGTATTGGACATTATTTTATTTTTTGACAGGATTTACAGGATTTACAGGATTGATTTTTATCCTGTTACGAAACACCTGATAAACAAGACTGTCCAACTTCTAAAGGGTAGCCATAATTCGCATATTAGAATATTAATAATGCGTAAGCAACATAAAATATGTCGAAGACCTTAAAAATTAAACCCAACACGTATAATTGGATTTGAATATGGACTATCTTTCGTTTCATTTAAATTCCAGAGTAACATAAAATTTACAGCAGAACGTTGTCCAATTTGCTGACGAAAACCTGCACCTACTAACATACTTTCGACCCATATTCGTTCACCTGTATATATTCCAGTTAATTCATTAAATTTTTCGGTATTTATCATCTCTAATTCTCCATGACCAAAAACAATAGGAATAGGAAATACTCTAACAAATGCTCGACCACCATATCTATATGTTGAAAAATCAATTCTTGAATCTCTAAAATATGTGTAAGTAGCACCTAAGCCAAAATGTATTTTAGGTAATAATTTATATCCTACCAAAGGTGCAACTTCAATATTTATTATGGTTCCTAATTGTAATCCTAAGTTTCCACCAAAAAATACCTTATCGCTCAAAACCTTTTTGGTTTCGGTTTCCTGTGAATACATTTTTAAATTTAGAAATGAGAATAGAATAATTATTATGAATATTTTATAATTTACAAACATATTATTTTTTTTAAATTTTTATATTTTATATAAACAAAACTAAATAGGTAAGAGCATAAATATACTTTAGTAACCTATTTTTTCATAAATATACGAATTTTAGAATAAATATTAATTACAATACGATAAAAAATTTATTTAATTCATCTGCAATTTCTATTGATTTATTTACAAGTAACTTATGAGCATTTGATATTGAATGTTTAATATTACTCTTATTAGATAATGTAAAGATTTTACGGCTACCAGTTTTAGGTTAAATGCTTTTTAAACGCAAAGTTTTGCACAAAGTTTGACGCAAAGTTTCGCAAAATTCTGCAAAGGTTTACTTTAACCTACGACTATAATCAGATGAAAACCTAAAACATACAGCCTTACATGGAGTAGTCCGATTTTATTAATTCCAATTTTATTTAATAATTTTTTATAAAAAATTGCTTATTTCAAACTTTTTATCTTACTTACATTTATTTAATTTAGCGTTTTTCTAATTTAGCTTATTATCATAATTAAGTATTCAAACAAAAGTTTTTCGGCATTTGTTTTTGTACAATTAGATACATGACAGTAATTTATAAAAATGCGTAATCCTCATTAAATAGGTCGAAGACCTTCAACAATATCAAATGAAAAATATACAAATATTATTTTTTAGTTTTATACTTTTATTAGCATCCTGCAACAACAATTCTGATTGTTTGAAACAATCGGGTGATAATACAGTTGAAACTCGCGATTTGTTAGACTATAAAAATTTAACTATTAAAGGAAATTTTATTGTAAATTTAATACAAAGTAACGAAAATAAAATAATTATCAAAGGAGCTGAAAACTTAATTACTTCAGTTGAATCTAACATATCTAACAGAATGCTTACTATTGAAGATAATAATAAGTGTAATTGGTTGCGTAATTATAGTGAATTAGAAATTGATATATATTTTGTAAATATTGATACAATGAATTTTAAAAATTCAAATTTAATTCGAACTCGAAAAGTATTAAAAGATGACTGGATATTTATCTTAGTTAATTCTCAAATTGCATTAATAGATTTGGAATTTGACTGTAAAAGACTATCTTTCAACATTATTAATTCAAAAGGAAAGATAGTTTTAAAAGGGAAAACTGAAAGAGGAGAATATTATCATCATGGAGCAACAAGTTTTGATGCAAGTAATTTGATATGTGATAATCTTCTTGTACGGACAAGAACATTTGCAGATATGTATGTAAATGTTAAAAGTAATTTAAGTGTAAATATAAATAATAGTGGAAGTGTATTGTACAAAGGAAATCCTATAATCGAAATTTTAGAACAAAGAGGAGGAGGAAAAATAATTAAACAAAACTGATGAATAAGAAAATAATTTTGCTTTTAATAATTAATATTTTGTTTATTACAAATATAGATTTGTTTGCTCAAAAAAAAGATAGTATCTCTAAATACTTTTTTAGAGCAAGTATTTCACACGGTTTTATAGCTCCACACCATAACGAATTTAAATATTTTATAAAAAATCATATAAAATCATTCGAATTATCCATAAATAAACAAACAAATGGTGCTAAAGAATGGGAACAAATAGCAAGATATCCATCGCTTGGCATTGGTTATTATTATGCTCATCTTGGCAACAATCAAATATTGGGCGAAGTACATGCTTTGTATTCTAATATAAGTATGTCAATATTAAACAAAAAATATTTTGGTTTAAATTATTCATTTTCAACAGGTATTGCTTATTTAACCAAAAAGTATGATTTCGAAACAAATTATACAAATATTGCTATTAGTTCAAATCTTAACGTATATTTAAGTTTGGGTATATCAGCAAAATATAAATTTCCAAAGAAAGTAGAAATAACAAATTCAATAAAAATTACTCATTATTCTAATGGGGCAAGCAATATGCCAAATAAAGGACTAAATATTGTAACATATCAGTTAGGCTTTAATTATATGCTTAAACAAAGAGCTAAAATAATAAATAATGAAATAGCTAAAAAGAAAAAACTTTTTGAATACTCTATATTTTATGCTATTGGAAGAAGAGTTAGAGAAATTGGAACTAAAAAATATTTAACATCTACATTATCTGCTAATGTTGAAAGAGTTTTTTCGCATAAAGGAAAGTATGGTTTAGGATTAGATTTATTTTATGATGGTTCAAAAAAAATAGAATTATTTAAAAATTATAATGATAATCCAAAAAAAAGCGAATATCTATATTCTGGAGTACATTTATCATATGATATTATTTTTGGTAAAATGTCTTTTACGTTTCAAACAGGATATTATTTTTATAATAAGGCTTTGTTTTATCAAGATTACTATCAAAGATATGGACTTAGGTATAAATTTACTAAACACTTGATGGCAAATTTATTACTAAAAACATATTTTGCTAAGGCTGATTTTATTGAGTATGGAATAGCTTTTTATTGGTAAGCTATTAAACCTAAAGCATATTTAACTATTTAACATTATGAAAATCATAACATTATTATCAATTATATTTATAACATTCTCACTACAGGCTCAAGAGAATAAAATACCATTATCCTATGATATGAATATTTTATTGAATAAAAGTATCAATAAATATAACAATAATATACACACAGGTTTTAAACCTTTACGTATTTCAAAAATTGCAAAAATTAATGCAGATTCGATTTTATATCATAATAGAAAAGATGGAAGTTTTATAAAAAATAGAATTATAAAACGATTTTGGGCTAAAATTTTTACTGATGATTTAATAATTTTAAATCATAAAATTTTAAAACTAAAAATAAATCCACTTTTTAATTTACAATATGGAAAATTAAAAAATAGTGATTCTATTTTTACAAACAACACAAGAGGAATTGAAGTAAAAGGAAGCATTGGAGATAAAATTCATTTTTATAGTGATTTTTATGAAAATCAAACTTTTTTCATACCCTACATCGAAGAATTTGTTGATAAATCAAGAGTTGCTCCTGGACAAGGAGCAAGCAAACCTTTCAAAATAAACGGACATGACTATTCCAGCGCATCAGCATATTTGTCATATACTCCATCAAAATATTTTAATATAGAACTTGGACAAGGCAAACATTTTATTGGCAATGGATATAGGTCTTTACTTTTATCGGACAATTCATTCAACTACCCATATGTGAAATTTATGATGAATTATAAAAATTTTCAATATGTGTTAATGTATACTCAATTTAGAACTTTCAAGGGTTTGTACTATAGCAATCACTACAGAACTCCTGCAAGTTTTTCGTATTTAAGTTGGAAACCAGCACAATTTATCGAACTGGGATTATTCGAAGGAATTATTTGGCAAACAAGAGATGAGAAACATACTGATAATTTTAACTATAATATACTGAATCCTATTATTTTAGCTAATACTTTTCAATATTCTTTAAACAATAATAACAATTCGATTGTTGGATTAAACCTAAGCTTAAAATTTGTTAATCATTTACAATTTTATTCACAATTTGCACTTGATAATATAAAATTTAATAAAATTTTTGGTAAAAAAGCTTATTTTGAAAATAAATATGCATTTCAAGTAGGACTAAAAATATTTGATTTTTTATTCTCTAATTTCAAAAATCATAATATATATTTACAAACCGAGTATAATTATACACGTCCATATACATATTCGCATAGTGACGAATTTCAGAATTATTCACATTTTAATCAAGCAATTGCTCATCCGCTTGGTTCTGGTTTCAAAGAGTTTTTAGTTCTATTACACTATTCTTGGAAAGATTTTTTTGTTGAACTAAAATATATTAACTCAATTATTAGCAAAGATTATAATAATTCAAACTATGGTTCTGATATTTTTTTATTAAACAGTACAGCTAATAATGGTACAGATTCTTATAACAATAATATAGGGCAAGGCAACAAAACACTTATAACACATAAACATTTTAAAATTGGATTTATAATAAATAGAAAGAAAAACTTACAATTACTTGCAGGAATTAATTTTAGAACCTTGAATGATGATTATTCCAAAAATGAATCTAATTTTTATTATCTTGGTTTGAAAACAAATATAAGAAATTTGTATTATGACTTTTAAGAGGTCTTCGACCTTTTTAATGCTATATAATTAGCAGTATTTGAATATATAAGCTTAATATAAAATTCATAATTGCCATTTATTGCCTTAGGGGATTCGAAAAAATAAAATACAATTCTTTGTCATTATTTTGCCATTTTACTACTTCAAAAAAAGGTCTTAAATAGTTTACTATTTGCGACTTTTTTTGAATTGTAAAATAACAAACTAATTTAATATATTTGCATTTTATTTATTCGAGTCCCCCTTATGTTCATTTCTTTTATCCAACAGTTTAATAATTCTATTTCTTTATCTCCAATATATCCTTCATCAACTAATGCTTTATAGCAAATCAACATATTATCATTAATATTTTTACTAAGTTTTAATTTTTTCAATGTGTTAACGATTTTAATATTTGATAAATATCCCGAAATTTCATCTTCAAAATCCTTAATTAAATTATGTTCATTACGTTTTTGATATACAGTTGATTGGTGAAATAATATATTCCAATCATACTCCCATGCAATTCTTTGAGCAACAAAACTTCTCCAAATATCAGTCATGCGAAACGAACAATACGATGGCAAATACATTAAAGGAAAAGCTTGCGGAAACCATTTTGTATTTTGACTATTAAAAGGACAATATGTATTTTTTGCCAATGCTATATTTTCCGATTTATCAAATTTTATTGACACATCAAACACCAATCTATAAATGGCATCAATATCAGGATTATCATCAGCTAAACCTTGCTGTATTGGAGCTTCAAGTTTTTCAATATTTTGATTTTTTATATTTGGTAATTTGTCATGTATTTTTTCTAAAGGAAAACCTCTTGGCCATATATGTTTATCGGTGAAGTATTTATATATATTTATCCAATCTTTATTAACAATTCTTTTGGCATTTGTTTTTATATCAAAATTTAACCAAAAATTTTCTAAAGGCAAATTATCATCATCAGTTTCAATTATTATATCCGCGTTGTTCCTAATTGCAAGAATATAGCCTATATTTTTTCGCGAATAGCTATTTTGTGGCACTATTTCCGAAAATTTAATATCCGAATTTAACTGTCTATCAATATCCCAATAATCACAATTTGCAAGTTCAAAGTCTTTTGGCGATTTATTATCTCCTATTAATACAAATTTAGTATTATTTTGTTTACATTGCTCTGAAAAAATTTTCAAAGCATTATTTGGTTTTGATATTGAAGTTATTACTAAGTATTTATTCATAACAGCAAAACTACAAACAAATTTGCATTAGTAAAAAATATATTTACAAAAAAACAGACTCTTCTAGCCTTTTTACATTGCTTACGCATAATTAATTTTGTTTTCATTGATTATCAGATAATTAAAAGGCAAAGACAAATTTGTTCGTAAATAATTTGTATTCAGTAAAATAAATAATATTAAAATGTATAGTTTTAAAAATGATTACAGCGAAGGCTGCCATCCAAATATTATTAAAGCACTATCAGAAACAAATATGAAACAGCAAGATGGCTATGGTGATGATGACTACTCGTATGAAGCAAAAAAACTTATAAGAGCAAAAATAAAAAATCAAAATGCTGAAATTTTTTTTATTTCTGGTGGCACATTGGCAAATCTAACAGTTATATCATCGGCTTTGAGGTCGCACGAATCTGTAATATGTGCCAATACTGGACATATACATGTTCACGAAGCCGGTTCAATTGAAGCTACCGGACACAAAATTAATTCGGTATTTAGTACAGATGGTAAGATAAAAACTAATGATATTCAAAATATTTTAGATGAACATGTTATAATTCCACATATGGTTAAACCCAAAATGGTTTATATATCAAATTCAACCGAAATTGGTACTATTTATAAAAAACAAGAATTAGAAGATTTGTCAAATTTTTGTAGGAGAAAAGATTTATATCTATTTCTTGATGGTGCTCGATTAGGTTCAGCTTTGTGTTCAAACAATAGCGATTTAAGTATGTCTGATATATCAGAATTAACAGACATTTTTTATATTGGAGGGACAAAAAATGGAGCTTTACTTGCCGAAGCAATTGTTATAAATAATGAAAAACTTAAAGAAGATTTTGGTTTTCATTTGAAACAAAGAGGAGCTTTAATGGCAAAAGGAAGGCTACTTGGAATTCAATTTTTAGAACTTTTTAAAGATGATTTGTTTTTTTCTTTGGCGAAACATGCAAATTTAATGGCAACAAAAATTGTAGAAAGTATTAAAACGTGTGGCTATTCTTTTTATACAGAACCAAGTTCAAATCAAATATTCCCTATTCTTCCTAATAAACTTATTGATAAATTATCAAAAAAATATGGATTTTATATTTGGCAAAAATTTGATAATAAAACGTCAGCTATTAGGCTTGTTACTTCATGGGCAACAAATGAAACCATTGTAAATGAACTAATAGTTGATTTGAGGTCATAAATTCATAATGTTTATTAAAAACTTAGATTTCAAGTTTTTATAATTACTTTCAGGTAAAATACTATTCCAAAATTAACAAAAACAGCCTTTGTAATAGCTGTTTTGGGTCAAAATTTTATTCTTTAATGTTGCTTACACCTATAATTAACACCCTAATAATATGCTATTTAATAAAAAACAAGTGTCAAAAAAAAATTTGTAAAACGACTTAATAATATTATTTTACATTATAGAGTTTTTCTGTTGTTAACAAAATCATTAATTATTTATAGTTCATAATTATACTTTTTTGCCAATATTTGTTAAAAATTCATTTGCTGGTTTTGCTTTATCTAAATTATTTTCATGGTGAATTATGCTTTGATCTAATATTGTTTTAATATCATCAGTTAAAATAAATTCAGATTGATTAGTTTCTCCATTCAAAGTTTTTTAATATTTATCTGTCAAAAAATCAATATAATCAATAATTTGTTGTTGGATATTATCATGTAATAACTCTATTTTGTTTATTATTTCTTGTGTTTCCATATTTTTAAAATGTAATAGTGTAACAAAATAAAAAGGCTTAAAGAGCCTTCAAAATTAACAACATCTTAAACAAAAAAACTATCAACTTTTTCTTTAGCAATTATTGTTTCTTCTTTAAGTTTATTAACAATATCTTGTATTGAAGTAATATTGTTTATCATTTCAACTGATTGTCCAGCCATCCATAATGAGTCTTTTGATCCAGGAATAGCTGCACCTTCAAGCCATTTCATTCCACGCATTTGGATATACATTTTAAAATATTTTTTTGTAAATCTATTATTCGACATAAATTTTTCGAAACCCGATTGTTTTAGACCAAGTTTTTTTATAAAATCATTATATATTACTGTCGATTTTGTTCCTGTAAGTCTATCGGTCATAACAATATCCTGCATTCCCGAATTTACAATACCATTTTTGTACTCAATTGCAACACCAGACTCATTACTTGCAATAAAACGAGTACCCATTGAAACTCCTGATGCTCCTAATGATAACATCGAAAAAATACCTTCGCCACTCGAAATAGCTCCTGCTGCTATTACTGGTTTGTTTGGAAAATGTTTTTTTAAAGACGGTATCAAAACATTCAAAGGATAAGGTCCAGCATGACCACCTGCTCCTGCACCAACAGCAATAAATCCATCACAACCAACTTGGTCAGCTTTTTTGGCATGTGCTATATTAGTTACATCACTTAGTACTATTGCATTATATTTGTGAGCTTTTTCAATAACTTCTTTAGGGTTTCCCAATGATGTTATATAAAAAGGAACTTTTTGTTCAACACAAATATCAAGATGTTTTTTATAAAAAGGATTTGATTTACCAACAATCAAATTTATTCCGTATGTACCTTTTGAATTGTTTTTATTTTTATGTTCGTTTAATTCTGTAAGTACTTTTTCCAGTTCGCCTTCTTTTCTATGGTTTAATGAAGGAAAAGCACCAGCTATTCCACTATCCATTGCAGCTTTGAGCATAACTGTATTGCTAACAAAATGCATAGGTGCCATAATAATAGGAAGTTCTAAATTTAATGATTTTGTGAGATAATTTTCAATTTTCATTTCTAATATTTTATATTTTAAACTATTTTTACATTGTTTATAACTAAAAATTTTACTACTTTTGATTTTCAGTTTTTTAAAAAGCTCAAACTTATTTAGTGGTTTTTCTAGCCTTTTAAAGCTGCTTTCGCCTAAATAGTTTTACTATTATTGATTATCAGTTAATTAAAAAGCAAAAATAAATTTGTACGTAAATAAACTTGGTGAACCAATTTAGTTAAATAGTAAATTTAATATTCATCAATTACTAACCAATTTGACAAATAAATAAATGTAATGAAACACTTAAATACAAAAGTAAAAAAATATTGGTATGTTACATAAAAACTCTTTACTTTTAGAATAAATTAAATAATAATAATAAGGTATTAGACTATTTAAATACTGTATACTCATTCTATTAACGTTCTTACAATATGTATTTTAACAAAATTTAGGTGTTGAAAAATTTTTGTTAAAAAAAATACTGTAATTGCAAAAAAATGTTACGGCTTGAAAACATGTGGCTACACATTTAGTATTGGACATTATTTTATTTTTTTGACAGGATTTACAGGATTGATTTTTATCCTGTTACGAAATACTTGATAAATAATATTGTCCAACTTTATGTGGGTTGCCAAACATGTTACATATTCTTGTTTGTTTACATAGTTTGTTATTGTATTTATTAGTTACAACTGAAAATCAATAATATAAATATCTGTGTGGCTTCAAGCTGGTCATATAAAAATACGAGCAAAAATAGCTTCTTTAAGTTTTTTATTAGTTCCTAAAATGTTTTTTTATTTCGTTAGTAAGTTTTTTTGCTGAAAGGGCATAAGCATTAACATGGGGCAACACCCTATGTATAAATGTATTCGTAAGCAAAAATGCCATAAAAAAGCAACACAATAATAAAAAGAATGAAATAAGAACTAATAATATTGTTGTAATTTATTAATTTTTATAAGACCACTGCAAAGCTAAAGTTTTAGATTTACTTAATTATAATAAATATTAAAAATTCAAACATATGAAAAAATATATAGTTATTTTATTAATATTTTTTTTAGGACTTATAACGCCTAATACGAATGCATATAATATTAAAGTAAAAATAAAGGGACTAAAAAATGAAAAAATTCATTTGGCATACTATTTCGAAGATAGCCACTATATTGTAAACACAATAACGCTCAACAATAGAGGAGAAGGAGTATTTTATAAAAAAGATACTTTAAAAGCTGGTATATATTTAGTAATAATTCCTAAAAAGAGTTTTTTTGATATATTGATTGATAAAGATACTAAATTTAGTATAAAAACTGATACTGTAAACTATATCGAAAATATGAAAATCTCTAAATCGTTTGACAATAAGATATTTTATGAATATCAGAAAAAAGCAGTCAAAATATTTAAAAAAATAAATAGTCTTAATCTGAAAAAGAAAAATACTACTAAAGACTCTATTTCAATTATTGATAAAAAACTAAAAGATTTAAGTACCGAATTAGATAATATTCAAAAAAAGTATTTAGAAAAATATCCTGATTCATTTTTTGCTGCATTACTAAAAGCTATGCGAAGCAAAAGTAATGACGATTTTGATTTTTCGGATGCAAGACTTCTTAGAAGCCCAATGATGTATCGAAAAATAAGAATGCATATTGCAAAAAATATTGAAAGTGGAAGTGCAAACATAAATAAGGAAAATGATGATTTGATAAAAAAAACAGAAGCAAATATGGAGATATACCAATATGTGACAACCCATCTTTTAAGCTTCTATAATACTTTTTATAAAATAGGGATGAATGAAGTATTTGTTCATATTGCCGAAAAATATTTTTTACCCAAAAAAGCTAAATGGTTGCCAACAAAAGCTCTTAAAGAAATTGCAGAAAGAAGAGACATGTTTAAAAAAAGTTTTGTTGGACAAAAAGCTTCTGATATAAAACTAAAAGATTCTACTGGAAACAATATTTCATTATTTAGTCTGAAATCAAGATATATTATTTTATTTTTTTGGTCTACTGGATGTGGACATTGCGAAAATGTTAATAATAAATTAGTTACAATATACGAAGAACTAAAAAAGAAAGATATTGAAGTATTTTCTATAAATACATCAAGAAATCATAAGGAGTGGAAACAAATGCTTAAAGCTGGAAAATATAAATGGCTTAATGGGATGGATATTGATAAAAAAAGCATGTATCAAATAGATTACTATGTATTTAGTACTCCATCTATGTATTTTATTGACAATAATAGAAAAATTGTTGCCAAACGCTATGGTGATGAAAATATAAATGCATTTATTGATTATGTAATTAAAAATTAATATATTAGATAAGGTCTTCGACCTATTTATAGTTGCTTACGCATTAGTAAGTAATTAACAATGAATAATGGACAATTAACAATTTTGTTTACGCCAGAATTACAATAAGTTACAACTTTACAAAGTGTCGATTTTATACAATGACCTACTTATAAAGACAACTTAGGGCAAATCACAAATAATAATTAACCATTTACACTTGTTATTCTAAGCTTTAACGG
>JAOZVK010000064.1 GCA_029938185.1 Bacteroidales bacterium
TTTGCCATTGTTTTTGTTCAATTTGACGCTTTTTGTGAGTTCTGAGTTTAATCACAGAGTTTTTATTATGTCAAAATCTGTAAATTGTACCAAAAGTCCGTAAGGACATTATCTATTGTTAGCCCCATATGAAGAATGCAAGTGTGTAAATCATGATAATACAATAAAAAAAAGAATAAAATTAGAACTAATAATATTCTTGTAATTTATTAATTGTTATAAGACCAGTTATGTATTATTTTGATTTTTCACAAATTGTTAAAAAAAGTTTATTATTAGTAATTTATGTTTGTAGTTGTTTTGGAATTTATTCAAATTTTATAACTTTGCTTTTTTTAATATTTATATTCCAAAACGCCGTAAATGGCAATTACGAATTTCAGTTGATGACCTTAAATTTAAAATACATGAAAATATTTGCTTCTATCTGTAGAGTATTAGTCGGTTTGGTTTTTGTTTTGTCGGGTTTTGTAAAAGCAGTAGACCCATTAGGTTCGATGCATAAATTTAATGATTATTTAATTGCATTTGGACTAGATGAATTTTCATATATATCATTACCACTATCATTTATATTAAGCACTCTTGAGTTTATTGTTGGATTAGGACTAGTTTTTAATCTTAAACCAAAATTGAGTATTTTAGGTGCAATTTTATTTATGTTAATGTTTACACCTTTAACCCTTTATTTAGCTATCACAAATGCAGTGAGCGATTGTGGTTGTTTTGGCGATTTTATTCGTTTTACAAACTGGGAAACATTTTGGAAAAATATAATAATTACATTTTTCATATTAATATTATTTTTTCTTAGAAACAAGTTTGAACCCAGAGTTTCTAGTAGAGGACAATGGGCTTTAATTACTGTTTTTATAATATTGATATCAGGGTTTGAATTATATAATTATAAACATTTACCTGTTTTTGATTTTAGACCGTATAAAGAAGGTGTATATATACCCGATAATATGATAATTCCAGAAGGCGCTCCAAAAGACTCAATGATAACATATTTGTATTATAAAAAAAATGGAGAAACAAAAGAATTTACAAGCGAAAATTATCCATGGGAAGATACAACTTGGACATGGGTTGATACTAAAACAATAAAAGTTAAAGATGGTTATAAACCACCAATACACGATTTAAATATAATTGAGCTTTATATTGACAAAAATAAAATTGATAATCCTAATGATATTTTAGAAAATATACTAAAAGACAAAGCATACAGTATGTTTATTATTGCATACGATTTGAGTAAAACTGATATAAAAGGATTTAAAAAGTTTGAAAAACTACATAAATATTTAACTAAAAATAATATTAAAACATACTGCTTAACAGCTTCTTCATTTGATGATGTTTTAAAATTTGAAAAACAACTCAAATATTCACTAAATTACTATACTACAGATGGTATAACTCTTAAAACTATTATCAGAGCAAATCCTGGCTTAATGATTATTAAAGAAGGTAAAATTATAAAAAAATGGCATTATGTAGATATGCCAACTGAAAGCAAAATTTCAAAAATAATAAATTCAAATTAATATATTAAAAAATAATTATGAGAAAAAAAATTGTTGCAGGAAATTGGAAAATGAATACTAATTTGCAAGATGGTATTTATTTGGCAAGTAGTATTAACAATAAATTATTAGCTGAAACAGGAATTGATGAAATTGGAGTTGTTATTGCTCCACCTTTTACTCACTTAATAGCTATAAGTAAAGTAATAAATAATGATAGAATATGTTTGACTGCTCAAAATTGTGCAACTGAATCAAAAGGAGCATATACTGGTGAAGTGTCAGCCGAAATGCTTAAATCTGTTGGTGTAAAGGCAGTTATAATTGGACACTCGGAACGTAGAGAGTATTACAAAGAATGTAGTGAAGTTTTGAATAAAAAAGTAAAACAAGTATTGGCAAACGATATGAAAACTATATTCTGTTGTGGAGAAAAACTTGACCAACGCAAAGCCGAAAACCATTTTGAAGTTATTAAAAACCAATTAGAAGAAGTTGTGTTTAAACTTTCAGAGAATGAATTTGATAAGATAATTATTGCATACGAACCTATTTGGGCTATTGGTACTGGAGTTACAGCAAGCTCAGACCAAGCACAAGAAATGCATGCATATATAAGAAAATTAATAGCCGAAAATTTCAATAACACAATAGCAGAAAATACAACAATATTATATGGTGGTAGTTGCAAACCATCAAATTCTGTTGAATTATTTGCAAAAGCAGATGTTGATGGTGGTTTGATTGGTGGTGCTTCACTAAAAGCTAATGACTTTTTAGAAATTATTAAATCATACTAATGGCTTCGACCTATTTTAATGTTGCTTGGGAAATTACGAATTATACTTTAAATGGTACAATTATTCAATGGTACAATGGTACAATTATTCAATGGTACAATGGTACAATTATTCAATGGTTCAATGATACAATGGTACAATTATTCAATGATACAATGGTACAATACTTTGATTAATAATTGATAACAGTTTGTTAATATTAAAACTATAACCGTTTAGAGTATAATATTGTTGTAATTTATTGTAACTCAGGCATAAGCAACATTAAAAGGCTCGAAGAGCCAAATTTATTTAAAAACACATTAATATTATTATATGCACTTCACAAACCTTACAACAAAACCATTTAATATTTATAAAAATTTTATCATAATATTTATCTCTATTTTTATATTTAGCTGTTCTTCTTCAAAAACTATATTAAATGTTACAAATCTAAAAGACATAAATGAAACTAAAAATACAGGATATATATATGCATTAGCAAAAACAGTTGTTACAGTTGATTTAAAAGTTATTAAAAAAACACAAAAAAGGGGGCTTTTTTATCAATATGCTGAAGAGTTTTTAGACATAAAAAATGTTATAAAAGAAGATAAATCAGAATGGGAAATCGTAGATGTTTCTTTTAATTCGTATCCTGTTATAGACTCAAATCATTATTATCATATTGAGTCAAAAAAAATATCATCTGCAATTTTTTTGAATCTGACAGATGATGGTCGAATTGTATCGTTAAATACAATTCATAATACTACAAATAAAAATTTATTTAATCAAACATTGGATATTAATTATGACCTGAATAGAAAAAAAAATAAGACAATAAAAAACAATTTAAATTGTAATGATAAATATACTAATTCTAATTTTACTTATGTTCCTATTCTAAAAAAACACTTACTCAAACGTACCACACGCGAAAAAGCAAATGAAATTGCAAATCAAATACTCTCATTAAGAGATGATAAAGCTGCAATGATTGTAGGTGATGGATATGCTGAAGCCATGCCAGATGGTAAATCATTAGAAATTATGATTAAAGAAATTGATAAAATGGAAAAACAATATTTATCAATGTTTATAGGCAATAGAAATATAAAAACCTATACATATCACTATGAGTTTACTCCTGAAATAAAAAACAGAGTAATTCAAAAAATAATTTGTCGATTTTCGCCTAAAACTGGAATTATGTCAAATAAAAATGTAAAAGGCAATCCTATTATTCTTGAAATTACAAAAGTAGGTAATAATAAAGTTATTCATAAATTTAAAACAAAACAACAATATTTTAGGCTTATTAATAATGTAAGAAAAAAAAATACAGGAATATATTATAGAGTTCCAGAAAAAAGTATTGTTAAAATATTAAATAATGATAAAGTAATTGCAAAAAATAAGCTTATTATTTGTCAGCTTGGCGAAACAATGAGCCTACCTATTTCTTTTTTCAAATATTCTAACTTTAGTATTGAGTTTTATCCTGAGTTTGGGGCAATAAAACGTATTTCAAACAAAGAGTCTGGTAATTAGATTTTTGGCATGAAATAATTCGACCTGTGCAATCAAAATATTATAGCCCTGTGTTTTGCGATACGCCTATCGGCATATTATGAAACACAAGGCTATATTTATGTTTCCAGTTTTCTGGAATAACAAAAGTTCTATAACTCACAAAAACAGGCTACTATAACAAGACGTAAGTTTCTTTAGTATTATTTAGACAGGATTTACATGTTTAAAATCCTGTTAATCATGTAAATCCTGTCAAATTATTACATTTATAAACTTAAGCAATTTATGTCTTAATACATTACCAGTTTTAAGTTAGTCGCTTTTTAACCGCAAAGTTACACAAAGTTTGACGCAAAGTTTCGCAAAGTTTTGCTAATCTTTACTTTAATTCTATGATTAAAACTACTTTAAAAACAAGACTGTCCAACTTCTGACGGGTAACCCAATCGCAAGTTAAAAGTTAATAAAGTTTCATAAGTTTTTTAATTTTACATAGGTCGAAGACCTTTATCTTAACCATTTTTTAATCTTGTTGTATACTTCTTTATTATTTAATAAATCCATATGGTTCATATCTCTAGCAATCCACTTATGATTTTTTGGAAACAGAAGCTTATATTTTGTATTTTTATGCTCCCCAAAAGCACTATTAATAGTTACTAAACCATCGCCAATCAGGTTATCACCAATTTTACTTGACTCTTTTACTGTGGTTGCTGCAATTGCATAACATTTTATTTTTTGTGGTAATGGCACAGAAATACGATTATCTCCGCTTGGTTCAAACCTGTCGTAGCCCTCCCAGTCTTCATCTGTAATATTGCCATAACGCATATCTGTAATTCCACAACTTCGTATTTTTCCTAAACGAGAGAAAGGTGCACTATATGGGTTTGAATCTAGTATAATATCAATCCAATTTCCACCTTTTTCTAGCGGTGATCCGTGGTGAGGTGTTCCAAGAAAAACGATTTTTTTTAGTTTGTTAATCCATAAATGTCCAACTATTTTGCCATAATGAAAAGCACTTCTTGAAACAAGTCCACCCATACTGTGTGCAATAATAAAAATTTTTGTTCTTTGTGGTAATTTAGCTGAAATTGTTTCTATGAGTTCTGTGAAATTTTTACCGTTTTCGGAAATATGTAAACCAGTATTGTAATGAACATATACTGGAGTCAAGCCTATATCTTTTGCCAATAACTCAGCATGATTATGTTCTTGTCTATTCCATTGCAAATCATTCATACACAAACCATGAATTATTATTGCAAGTTTCCCGTTAGTTTTTTTTACTTCTTGTATGAGTGTTTGTTCATCTATTGGCTTTCCATTTTGGCGAAACTGCATAGTAATTGCCAAAGGGTTTTTCTTTTTGACAAGATAGTCGCCCAAAACACCATTTAATGCCGATAATACTGCCTCACGAGCAGGCGAAAAGTCTTGCTCTCCAATAATATTGCTAAGTTGCTTGAGTAAAGTATCAATTCCTACTCCTGCCAATTTGGTTATCGACCTGATATTACGGTATACCAGACCTGTTATTCCTGTTGTTTTGGTTTGGTTTGGTTTACCTAATATTCCAGCTAAACTAATTATTTTATAATGTAATGATTCTACTATATCAGTAATACCAGTAATGGCTTCAATTGTTAAATTACTTACACCTTGTAAGTCAGTTGAAATATTATTTGTTTTTTTTGACATACTATTTTTTTGACATACTATTTTTTTTGACATACTATTTTTTTTGACATACTATTTTTTTTGTTTATTTTCTTATAAGCATCAATGCAAAAATTTTCAACTATTATATATTGATATCCCCCCTATATCTTCAATGAATAGTTTTAAAAAGTTTTCTGGCATTTATTTTTACACAATCAGTTGTAAGGTCTTCGACCTAATTTAATGTGGCTTACGCATTTTTATAAACCACTACCATACAGTTGATTATACGAAAACGAATGCCGAAAAATTTTTGTAAGACTACTTATTTTCGTGATTTGTAAAAATATGCGTAAGCAAAATTAAATAGCACTTAGTGCTTAATTATTTTTTTATTTATTACACTATTTTTGGTCTGTATTCTTAATATATAAATACCTGATTTCAGATTTTCAAGGTCAATATAATCATTATTAAAATTATTGATATATCTAACAACTGTACCTAATGTATTTATTATTTTTATATCAATCTTTTTGTTTTTTATACTTTTATTAAATTCAATTTTTAGTTTATCTCTAACAGGGTTTGGGTATAATTTTATATCAAAATTGTTTGTTCCTACATCTTTAATCCCAACTATTTTTTCACCAAATATAGGACGTATCATAAGTGCACCTTCAGCTGTTGATTTATCCCAAAAACCATTAATATTGTAAAATAATTTTGAGTCGGGAGCTCTATTTATATCAAAACCAATATTTAATATTTCAGTTGTTGTTTTTACCCAACCAACATAAAATGTATCGGATACTGTTATTGGTTCGTCCAAAATATATGTATGAAATTTATTTAGCTGACCTTCAAATTCGGGTCTTACTCCTTCTCTCTTCAAAAGAAGTTCACCTGGTAGCCCATTATTATCGCCTTTCCAAACGGCAAGATAAAAATATTTTCGATTTGCATCTTCATTTGCTCTATTAAAGTACATATCAATCCCTTGAAGTTTGTCTTCTTTTTCGGCTACAAATTTATATGCAATCATAGCATTTTTTGTACCTTCACCTATTAGTCCATAGCCTCCCTCAGAGCTTCCATCATCGTATGAATAATAATTATGAAACTCTTGAAAATATGACATTCTGTTGTTAAAAACCGAATCGAATCCATCAGTTACTATAACACTGCGTATTTCAAAAATAGCAGAACCTACAGAGTTTGAGGTGAATGGGTAATCAAAATTATTGTTAAACAATATATTTTTTCCAGCATTTACATTATATGAGCCAGCGTTTAATGTATCGTTTTCGGTATTACCTGTTTTGTCGATAAATTCGAATCTTAGCGTATCAACAAGCCTGTTTACATTATCGTTGTTCCTATAGTAGGCTTTTATTTTATCGTTTACAAATTTCGATGGATTTGTTTTAAAATGCTCCCAAGGCATAGATTCATAATCCTTTAATAATGATTGCAGATGTTTTGTAAAAGCTATATCATGCAATTGTGTTTCTTGCGGACTTCTATTTTTATTTAAATATACATAGTCAATATGCCAATGGTCTACATTACTTGTTAAACTTGGATGGCTATTATCGGATAAACTTGCATAGTTTCTAAAGCGAAATCTAAATTCATTGTTTAGAAATCGTTCGTCCGTTATTGGCAACATTACTTGTTTAAATTCGTGTTTTGTTGTACCAGCTGTTTTCCATATATTCACCCAAACTTCAATATTATAATCATAAAATTCAAGTAATAAGGAGTCTTCTGTTTCTGGGGCATCTGCCAAGCCCTGAGCCTGATAATAAAAACTTAAAAATATTTTATCGTCCTTAGAATAATTTAGGTTTATTTTGTTTGAAGTGAGAGTATCAGCCGAAAAAATATTTCCATAACTTGCAGCACTGTGTATTTTTCCATTGTTTCCTATTGCATCAAAGGTAGCTACTCCCAATGATAAAGGATTGAATGGATAGTTACTATTTACGAACACACTATTTGTTTGCCATAAATTAGAATTGCTAATATCTGTATATGTAGAAAAATCATCAAAAAAAGGTAATTTCAAAATAACTGATGCTTTATTCTTGTTATTTGATGTATTACGTATAATATTATAATTGATAAATTCTTGTGATATTATTGAATTTGATAAATAAAATATCAAAATGGATAAAAATATTTTTTTCATATTTATTTTGTTAATTTGACCCTTTTTTATATTACTTAGGAATCGGAAAAGTTATTTTTTAACGATTCCTAAGCTTTTTTTGTTTGTAAGTACTGTTACAAAAGTTTGTTTACATTTGTTTTAATACAATCAACTATATGACAATGATTTATAAAAATGCATAAGCAACTATAAATAGGTCGAAGACCTTAGTTATAACATTAACAAACTGGTATCAATTATTAATCAAAGTATTGTATCATTGAATAATTGTACCTTTTAAAGTATATATTCAAAACATAAAAATAAACATAATATTATATAATACATAAATACTTATGTATTTATTTACTCTATATGACATTTTTTCTAAAAATAATTTCAATGTAAGCCAGAAAGTGTCAGGTGAAAACACCTAACAGGCGTAACTTTATATTTGCAACCCCTGTATTAAAACTCCAATTTAATTAATGCAAAAATAGCATAATTAACCATATCAAAATAATTTGCATCAACACCTTCCGATATTATTGTTTTACCCAGATTATCTTCAATTTGTTTGGTTCTAAAAATTTTCATAAGTATTAAATCTGTATACGAACTTATTCTCATATTTCGCCAAGCTTCGTCGTAATCGTGGTTCTTTTTTTCCATCAACGATTTTGCATTGAAAATATATTTTTCATACAATTCAATAGCTATTTTATTGTTAAGCTCAACATTATCAGAAGCCCCAAGTTCAAGCTGAATTAATGCCATTATAGCATAATTAATAATACCAATATACTCTGAACTAATGTCTTCATTGATTTTTTGAATTTTTTTCAACTCAAAACTTCTTATTCTTTGCGCTTTAATTAATATCTGGTCTGTAAAAGAGCTTGGTCTTAATATTCGCCATGCTGTTCCATAGTCAGTTAATTTTTTTGTATAAATTTCTTTACATTTATCAATTATAAAGTCAAATTGTTCATTAGTTTTAATCATATTTTGTAACTTTGTAAATGTTTAAATTGATGGCTCTTCGAGCCTTTTAATATTACTTACGCCTAAATAATTTTACTAATATTGATTATCAGTTAATTAAAAAGCAAAAATAAATTTGTGCGTAAATAAACTTGGCTCTTCGAGCCTTTTAATGTTGCTTACGCCTAAATAATTTTACTAATACTGATTATCAGTTAATTAAAAAGCAAAAATAAATTTGTGCGTAAATAAACTTGAAGAACCATAAACTAAACAGACGAAGTCTGCAAAAATACAAAATTATGAATAATCAAACCATAGAATCAAATAGTTTTTGCCAAAAAAAAACAATAAATTGTAACGGAAAATTAATAGACTTATCAAAGCCTCAAGTAATGGGTATATTAAACATAAGTAAAGATTCATTTTATGATGGTGGAAAATATACAAAAAAAAGCAAAATTTTAGAAAGAGTTAAGCAAATAGTAAACGAAGGTGCAAAAATTATTGATATTGGTGCATATTCAACAAGACCGGGAGCAAAAAATATTAAACAAAAAGATGAATTAAACAAATTATCAAAAACACTTGAAATAATTCGTAATAAATATCCTGAAATTATAATTTCAGTTGATACTTTTAGAGCAAATATTGCTAAACGTATGGTAAACGAATTTAAAGTTGATATGATTAATGATATAGGTGGAGGAACTCTTGATAAAAAAATGTTTGAAACAATTGCCCAAATTAATGTACCATATATAATGATGCATATTTTAGGAACACCACAAACAATGCAAATAAACCCTGTTTATAACAACATAGTTGCTGAAATTATAAAATCATTTTCCGAAAAAATAAATAAATTAAGTCTACTTGGAGTAAAAGATATTATACTTGACCCAGGTTTTGGATTTGGTAAAACAATAAACCACAACTACGAACTTTTGAGACGCTTAAATGAATTTTATATATTTAAATTACCTATTTTGGTTGGAATTTCAAGAAAATCAATGATATACAAAAAATTGAAAACTACAGCCAAAGAATCATTAAATGGAACAACTGTATTAAATACAATATCACTTATAAATGGAGCCAATATACTTAGAGTACACGATGTTAGAGCAGCAGTAGAGTCTGTAAAATTATTTACGAGTACTTTTGAATATGGAATTTAATGGAAATTTTGGCTACTCACACAAAGATGGGCAATAAATTACTGTAGGTGTGGCTTAAAGCCACGCCGACAGTTTATACGCAATTGTTTGATAGATAGCAATGGGTAGCCGAAATTTTAGAGATACCCACGTAAGGTTGAACACTCTTGTTTTTTCAAATAGTTTCAACTATAAAGTGAATTTTAGAACTTTGCGAAACTTTGTGTCAAACTTTGTGCAACTTTGCGGTAAAACGTCTATTAAACTGATAGCCCATTTTTGCATAAATAAACTTTATTAGCCATATTTTTCAATATATATATTGTTAAGTAGTCTAACAAATGTTTTTCGATATGTTTTGTACAATTAGTTATACAACAGTGATTTATAAAAATGCGTAAGCCACATTAAATAGGTCGAAGACCATAAAATTAAACAAATGACATTTTTAGATATTAGATTTATTGATTTGTTAGATATACTATTGGTTGCATTCCTATTATATCAGATTTATATTCTTTTAAAAGGAACTGTTGCCATGAATATTTTTATGGGTATATTTATTACCTATTTAATATGGCTATTAGTAAAAGCATTAGATATGCAATTATTAAGTTCAATATTAGGACAAGTTATGGGCGTTGGTGTAATAGCATTGATTATAGTTTTTCAGCAAGAAGTTCGTCGTTTTTTTTTACTATTAAGTTCAAAATATTTTTCAAATATCAGTTTTTCTATCGAAAATATGTTTGCATTTATTATTAAACCACAGCCAAGTGTAAAAATAAAATCAATAATAGATGCGTGCCATAGCATGTCAAAAACAAAAACAGGAGCACTAATAGTAATAGCAAAATCATCAGAATTGGATATATTTACCGAAGAAGGTTTAATACTAAATGCCGATACTTCAAAAGGTTTATTAGAATCAATTTTTTATAAAAACTCCCCCTTGCACGATGGAGCCGTTGTTATGTATACTGATAAAATACATGCTGCAAAATGTGTATTACCATTATCAAAAAACAAAAAAATGCCTGAAAACATGGGGCTTAGGCATAGGTCAGCACTTGGAGTAAGCGAAAAAACAGATGCTTCGGTAGTAATTGTTTCCGAAGAAACAGGAAATATTTCATATGCAAAAAATGGCAAAATTTTAAGTAATATTGGTTCAAAAAAATTAGAGGAATTTCTTAGAAACGAATTTGAAGAAGAACCATTAAATTTAAAAATAGAAATTAAAAAATTAATTAATAAGTTTTTAATTAAAGAAAATTAATTGTTTATAAATTGTCTATTTTATACTTTTGTTGTAAATACGTATCGGATACACCTAAAAATTTTGAGTTCAACATTATACTCTAAACAGTTATAAGGTCTTCGACCTATTTAATGTTGCTTACGCATCAGTATAAAGACAATTTAAGTACTATTACAAAAGTTTCTGTAACAACACTTAGTTTTAACATTAACAAACTGGAATCAATTATTAATCAGAGTATTGTACCATTGTATCATTGAATAATTGTATCATTTAAAGTATAAATAAATCAAAGACCTTAAACCTAATTAAAAACAATGAAATTCACAAATATATTAAAATACAAAATTTTTGATTCTAATTTGATAGAGCTTCAAGTATATCAGCTTATTATAATATTTTTCTTAATTGTATTGAATTTATTTCTAATAAAAAAGATTAAAAAATTTACCAAAACAAAATATTTTGAAGAAAATCATTACAATCAAATTATTTTAAAAATATTTCTAATATTAAGGTACAGTTCATGGATTATTATACTAATTATTTCATTAAATTTAATAGCTGTTGATTTTGATAAATTATTATCATACAAAATAATTAAAACTAAGAATTTTAGCTTTACACCATACGATTTTATAATTGTAATAATAATTCTTGTGGCAACATGGACACTTTTATTAGGAATAAAAAGATTATTTTTAAAAATAGTTCACGACAGAAAATTAGACATTGGAATGAGTAACTCTTTTTTTCAGATTGTAAAATATATAATTTGGATAATTGCTATTCTAATTGCACTTGACTCTGTTGGCATAAAACCAACAATTTTGCTTGCAGGTTCGGCTGCTCTACTTGTAGGGCTTGGAATGGGTATAAATCAAATATTTAATGATATAATATCCGGAATAATACTATTGTTTGAAGGAAATATAAAAATAAAAGATATTGTTCAAGTAGATGACTTTGTAGGAAAAGTAAAAAATATTGGAATAAGAACATCAAAAATCATTACACGTGATAACATCGAAGTAGTAGTTCCTAACTCAAAATTTATTAGTCATAATGTAATAAACTGGAGCCTTTCCAATAAAATTACACGATTTAATGTACAAGTTGGAGTAGCTTATGGTTCAAATGTGGAACTTGTGAAATCAATACTTTTGGATTGTGCTGCTTCGCATGATAAAATACTAAAAACCCCAAAACCAATAGTATTATTTGTTGATTTTGGAAACTCATCATTAGATTTTCAGACACTTTTTTGGCTAAATGAACCATTTATATACGATGTTGTAAAAAGTGATATAAGGTTTTTGATTAATCAAAAATTTATAGAAAATAATATTGAGATACCATTTCCCCAAAGAGATATTCATATAAAAACACAAACAAATATATAGTTACTATGACTTTTTTTGATATAGAATTTTCAAATATTGCAGTATACAAATTTATTTTTATTGGTCTTATACTTTTTTTTGTTTTTAGACTTCTAAAATTTTTTATACCTTTTTTCTTTAAACGAAAAGAAAATAGAAAAATATTTTATAAATACTTACCGCTAATAGAATTGCTTGCATGGATACTATATTTAACATGGGCAATACAGTTTTTCACAAAAAATAATCAGTTGTTTGCAATAGGCTTGTTTGTAATACTTACAGTTACAGCAATATGGTCATCATGGTTTATTCTAAAAGACTATATTTCAGGAATAGTTTTTAAAACTTCGGGAAAATTTTCATTATACGAAACAATAAAAATAAATGATTTTTCAGGAGAAATAATTAGCTTTAAACCACGAACTTTGGAGCTTGAAACCGAAAATGGCAAAAGTCTTTTTATTCCTTACAGCAAACTACTAAAAGAAATAATTACAAAAGCCGATAAAGCCGAGATGATAAGTAGTCATTCGTTTACAGTAAATGTCAAAAAAAAGGACACACTAAATAGCTTAACAGAAAGAATTAGAAAAGAAATATTATTTTTGCCATGGTCATCAATAAAAAAAGAGCCTCAAATAAAACCAATATCCGAAGATAATCTACATTATGTATTTAGAGTTACAGTTTATTCGCTCGAAAAAAAATATTTTTATCAAATAGAAAGTCGTGTAAAAGAGCAATTTGAAAAATAAAGGAACAAATATATATAAAAAAGAAGCTTTTTTTTTTGCATAAATAAAAAAAGCAGTATCTTTGCAACGCATATTAAAACAGTATGTAAAAACAATGCGAGAATAGCTCAGTTGGTAGAGCACAACCTTGCCAAGGTTGGGGTCGCGGGTCCGAGTCCCGTTTCTCGCTCAAAATTGCCCAGGTGGCGGAACTGGTAGACGCGCAGGACTTAAAATCCTGTGACCATTGCTGGTCGTGTCGGTTCGATCCCGACCCCGGGTACTTTTAAAACCAAGCTTTTAGCTTGGTTTTTTTTGTTTGTAGAATACTAATGTAATAAGTAGCCTTACTAAAATTTTATTTTGTACTAATGGCGGTTCCTTAAATCATTTTATAAGCTCATTAGCTGTTTGCAAAAACTCTTTTGATTTTGCTTTACCTTTATTTTCTCCAATAAAATATAGTCTACCTCGTGTCAAATAATTTGCTTTCTTTTTGTATACACCTGTATCTAATTTAATATCAGGTGAAGCAAAAACATCAATATAAGGATGGTTCTTTTTGCCTATAGACTCGGTTTTTATAAGTTTTAAGGTCTTCGACCTATTTATAGTTGCTGACGAATTAGTATAAAAACAATCTAATAAAGGAGTTGTGAGTAAGGAAATGTCGATAAACTTTTGTAACAGTACTTATATCATCTTTGCGGAAAATATATAAAAAATCGTATGTGTGATTTTCTGCCGATTCTACAAACTCAAAATCTTTAGCCTTCATTGGTGAACCAACTACTAACATATCATTTTTTGGACATGTTTAATAAGCTTGTCTAATTCTTCGGGTATTTGAAAAAAATTTACTTGTTTACTTTTCACTTAATATATACAAGTGCTATTGTGGGCTTATAAAAATTAATAAATTACAACAATATTATTAGTACTAATTTTATTCTTTTTTTTATTGTATTACTTTTGCCCTCTTTCAGGGCGTTTTTGCTTACGAATACATTTATACATAGGGCATTGCCCCATATTAATACTTATGCCCATTCAAGTCGAAAAAATCTACTAAGGAGATAAAAAAACATTTTAGGAACTAATAAAAAACTTAAATAAGCTGTTTTGCTCGTATTTTTATAAGACCAGTGCTAAGTAGGTTATTGTATAAAATCGACACTTTGTAAAGTTGTAACTTGCTGTAATTCTGGCGTAAGCAAAATTGTTAATTGTCCATTATTCATTGTTAATTACTTATTGTAACTAAAATGAAATTATAACTGGTAAATATAACATTTTTACCTGTCGAGTTTTCAATATCATCTATAGCGTCACGTTCGCGAGAGTATGGTGTGCCGTTTTCGTACAATTAATTATATGTCAATAGTTTACAAAAATGCGTAAGCCATATTAAATAGGTCGAAGACCTTATTTATTTAGGCAAGTTTCACTTTGAATATTTTATAGCTAACAGTTTGAAAAAAGAATAAAATTGTAAGTATTAGAGTATACGATAGTTATGTGAATATATTTGATTTTTTAATATTATGAACTGTTAGGTGGAAATTGAAACTTGTCTAAAAATCAGATAAATATTTCAAATCTATGTGTTTGTATTGCTTTGTAATAATGTTCATTATAATTAAAATATTGATAAATTAAATAAATAAAAGTAGTATTTCTTATTTAATGTTTATTATATTTGACAAATATTAATATAATACATATATAATTTTATACAAATTTAAATCCAAATTAAGGTCTTCGACCTATTTAATGTGGCTTACGCTTTTTTGTAAATTTTTATCATGTAGTTAATTGTATAAAAACAAATATCGAAAAACTTTTGTAAGACTACTTATACTTTCAATGGTTCAATTATTCAATGATACAATGGTACAATATTTTGATTAATAGTTTATAACATTTTTATAAAAGTAAAATTCTTAAGCTAATTTAGTATACATACTTTTTTGTAAAACTTATTTTAAAAAGTAACGTATAATGTATTGTGATATTAGCAAGAATATAAAAATTTCCACATTGGAGTAAAGTAGATAGTCTTAATTTGATTTAGTAGTAATATTTCATGTGTAATAAAAATTACTAAGGTCTTCGATCTATTTAATATTGCTTTTGTATTCTACTAATATATAGATAATGTGTAGTTTAACAGATTGTAAATATTGAAATTTTTTTGTAATAATATTTATATACTAAAAATTAAAATGCTTTTTTCATAAAATTATCTAATAATCAATAATAGTAAAAAAATTAAATATAAGCAATAAAAAGGTTTGAAAAACCACTAATAATAATAATAAAATTTTATCATAATGAAAGTAAAAAATATAGAACAAAATAAACCAACAAACAGCATTGTTGAACATTTTAAATCAGTTATAGGTAAAGAAATTAATAATAGTCCTTCGCCTATTGCATCATGGCTGAAGGGTATTGTTAGAGAAGTAGAAATAGGTAGCTTAGTTGTAGATTTTAAGGTTCGAAAAGATATGACAAACCCCATTGGTATTTTGCATGGAGGGACTATTGCAATGATAATGGATGATATGATTGGGGCAACAGTTTATACTTTAGATTTAAATAAATTTTATGTAACTGTCAATTTATCAGTAAATTATTTAGATAGTTCAGGAATAGGTGAAATTATAACAGCTAAAACAAAAGTATTACGTTCGGGAAAAACTCTGATTAATGCAGAATGTGAATTATATAATAGTGAAAGAAATTTATTAGCTAAAGGTTCTTCTAATTTGATAATAACCAAATAGTTAAAACATGTAATAACATATTTTCCTTAATGCTAATATGTGAATTATGTAAAAATTAGCTTGTCTATTAAGTTTAACTTAATTGTAATGTAAAATGAATAATAAAGAAATTACGAATTATAAATTACGAATTACGAATTGGTTTACACCTAAATATAAGT
>JAOZVK010000065.1 GCA_029938185.1 Bacteroidales bacterium
AGAATGCTAAACATTTTATTTTCAATATCTTTTAAGTTCGTAAAGTAGAATTAAGATTAAAATAAAAAAAGAGTCAACTACTTTTTGACATTTATGAAAATGCACAAATATTTAATATAAAATGCTCAAAAAGGCTTTTATTTTGGCTACCTGTCAGAAGTTGGATAGTCTTGTTTTTCAAGTAGTTTTAATCATAGAATTAAAGAACAGATTAGCAAAACTTTGCGTCAAACTTTGTGTAACTTTGCGGTTAAAAAGCGACTAACTTAAAACAGGTAGCCTTAATTTTTAACAAATTTTTTAACAATTCTTTCGTTCGCAGTTTCAAGTGTATACAAATATATACCATTTGGTAAACTGCTTAAATCTATTTCGTGTTTGTAAATTCCTTTTGTTTGATTTTTGTTCAAAATAGTTTTTACAATATCTCCTTTAGTAGTATGAATATATATTTTTACAAAATCATTTTTATCAAGATAATATGAAAAAACAGTTGATGTTTTCACTGGATTTGGAAAACAATCATCTAATTTGTTTTTATTATTATTCGTAGTTGAAGTTTTATTAGAACTTGAAGTTTCAAATAAGTCTAATTTTTGACTAATATATTTATCAAAATAAGTATCTGCCATCGCTTGGTCTGAAGCTCCAAGCCAGTCTTGAACAATTGATGTGTAAATTAATCTGTAATCATTAGTAAATTTAAGATTACCATTATCTAAATCGTCTAAATTTGGATTTTCGCCAATAACTCCACCTTTAAGACCAGGGCCAAAAAGCATGACAGGAGCAGCTTTTCCATGGTCGGTACCATAGCTTGCATTAGAATAAACTCTTCGTCCAAATTCAGAGAAAGTCATTGTTAGTATTTTACTGTCAAGACTTTGTTTTTTTAAATCATCATAAAAAGCTTTTATCGAAGCTGATAAATGATATAATAATGCAGCATGTCTACCATACGAATTATCATAAGGTTCAACCTGAGCTGCATGAGTATCAAAACCACCAATTCTTACTATAAAAATTTTAGTACCACTACCGCCACTAATTAATCTTGCAACAATTTTTAATTGTTCCGACAGATAATTTTTTTTGTATTGAGCTGGTGCATTAAGTGGATAAATTGTAGGATAATCTACACTCGAAGAATTATTACCTTTATCATATACTTTTTTTAAGCTTTTGGCATACGAATTTGCCTGCGTTTCCATTTGCATTATATATTGAAGCTCATCACCATAATAACTATCTGGAAATGTAACAGGAGGATTAACACCAACACCCGAAATTAAATCATAAAAACTCTGTGGATTTGCAATTGATAAGCCCATTGATATTCCATTTGACCTATGAAAAGCCAATGATGCAGTATTTCCAAGCTCCATTGCAAGTGGGTCGGGTTTTGCAGTGGAAGGATAGCCTGTTGGATAGTTTGGGTTTTCGTGATTCAATAGCCTACCAATCCAGCCAGACTCATATGTATCATTTGCTCCACCACCCATAAACATAATATCACGACTACGAAAATGAGACATATTAAAGTTTTCGTAACCAACATTTTGAACAACAGTTGCACTACCTTCATCAAAAAGCGATTTTATTCCAATCATGTCGGGGTGCAAACCAAGTCTTTGATTGTCGGATAGGTTTTTATCAATTTCCAAAAATTTCCTTTTTCCAGTATATGGTAAAGCTACATTTGCTCTGATATTATAATATTTATTATATTGACTTATTGGTACAAAAGTATTTAATCCATCATTGCCTCCATGCAACTGAATCAATACAAGAGCATTATCGTTGTTTGTTTCGGCAAAAAGCTTTTCAAGCATATTATTTTTTGCAAAAACATTAAATGATAATCCATTAAACAACAAAGGTGCTGTACCTAATATCGAAAGTTTTTTTACAAATTGTCTTCTATCCATTTTTATATATAGTTATGGCTCACAAGCCTTTTATAAAACAATCAGGCTCTTCGAGCCTTTTTATGTTGCTTACGCACAATGTGTAACAATATTTAGGCACAAGCAAGATTAAACAGGTCGAAGACCTTAAAATAGTTGATATTCTGGCGATTGCATTAAAGAAATAATTAAAGATTCTAACTGATTTCTAATTGCTAAATCACTATTAGTGTTAATATATTTTTGCCACTCTGTTGCCCAGTTAGTTTTTGATAATTTATCTAATAAAATACCTTCAAAATAATCAAATCTATCTTGCTCTACACTTACAGGGAAAATATAATTAATAAGTTCCTGAACTATTGTAGTTGAGTTACTTGGGTCTGATACGTTGTTTTTTACATAATCAACAATATCCAATTTTACGCCATCTCCATTACTGTCTATATATTCGCCTTTAACCAACGATGCTGCAAATTTATAGCGATAGCCAATTGTTCCTGCCGAAATCCAATACCTATTATATGTAGGATACTGGTGATATGGTGGATAACCAGCAACATCAATAGGTTCATAAAAGTTCATATCTTGCTCTTGTATTGCTTTCAGAATACTATCAGAATAAACTGAATATAATTTATTTGTATCACTTGGTAATTGAATTTTAAAAAAATTTAATGTTCCAATAACAAGGTCAATAGGCGATTTTATTAAAGCTCCAATATGATTGTCAGTTGTAATGGCATTATCTAAATCGTAAAAATGCTGACTTTTTAATAATTGTTCTAAAACAGGTTTTATTTCATAATTATTATTTTTAAAAGTAGCAGCTAATGGTGTAATTATATCAGTTTCAATTTCAGTAGTAATTTTATGATAAACAAACTGTCTGTAAATTCTTCTACATAAAAATTTTGACGTTTCAGTTTGGTCAAAAATCATATTAATAAGTTGGTCTAATTCGTCTAAAACAGCTTCTTTTGTGGCATATTGGTCAACTAATTTGTTTGGTTTTATTTCAGTATTTGCAAATTTGCTGCTAAATTTTTTGGTCTCGCTATTATGAAGATATGCTTGATTTGTTGAATTAACTTTAACATACCCTCTCGGAATATTTGTATCAGAATCTATTGTTTTAAATTCTTTATCATTTTTGTAACCCGATAGAACCTTAGCAGCTTCTTTTACATCGTCTTCGGTATAGTTTGTATAATCACCATCGGCAATTAATTTGCCTTTACCAATAGTATAAAGTTCCATCAGTTCGCGTGCAAAGTTTTCGTTTGGACTTCCAGCTTCATTTATATTATTATCAATATATGTAAGCATTGCGTTATCAATACATATTTTGTTCATCAAAGATTTAAAGTTTCCAAAAGCATAATATCTGTACAAAGTATTTTGATAATAAACTTCGGCACTGTCCCTTACAATTGATTGCTGAACAGGCATATATGTGTGATAAAAATATACTAATTTCTCTTTAGCCGATACTCCCGATTTTCTAATCTGTTCCAAATGCCAAGCTACATAATATTTATTCAAAAGAAAGCCTTCGCTATTAATATCTGGATTTTGTTTTGGATTTAGCCATGTCTTTCCAGTTTTTGGGTCTATTGGCGGACTTGGTGTAGCAACATCTTTAAAAAAATCATTAAGAGCATTGTCTACTGTTTTATTTGCATAATAATCAATTTTTTCTCGTGTAGCTCCAAAAGTTATACGCCTAAGTAAGTGAGCTGCATTTTCTCTCCCAAGACTGCCTGTAAATGGTGATAATGAGGGCATAATTAATATTTTTAAATTCGAAATGCAATTTTATTCTATAAAGTATATAATGCTTTTTTTTTATAAAATTATAAAATATTTTTAACTTTTTGTAATTATTTGTCGTTTTTTTTATATTTTTGAAATAAATTAGATTACTAATTCTTAATAATTACATTTGGTAAAGTTTAAAAACTCATCATATGAGGCTACTTACAATAATACTATTGCTTATTTCAGGTTCATTGTTTGGTCAAACAAATATAGATTTTAATAAAAAAGATTTTTCAAACAATTTATCAGGTTTAGAAGATGCTTTAAATAATATTAGTATAGGCGACAGTTATTACTTAATTGGCAAAGGAGCTTATATCAAGGCTTTACCATACTATATCAAAGCCAATAGTATTAACTCTAAAAACTCGGAACTAAATTTTAAAATAGCAATGTGCTATCTGTTTTCTGATAATGAAAATGAAGCGATTAAATATTTTAGGATTTCAAAAAACTTAGAAGATAACAAAAAAACAACAACAAACTATTATATTGCCTTATCTTACCAACGAAATTATCAATTTCAAAAAGCAATAGATACTTATAATGTTTTTAAAATTGAAATACCTTTTTTTAAAAAACGTAAATGGAACAAAAAAGTTGATAAAAGAATACAGGAATGTAAAACAGCAATATTGCTTACCCAAAAACCTATAAATTCAAAAGTAAAAAATCTTGGAAATCTTGTTAATTCAAAAAACTCTGAGCATACACCATTTATTGATAAAGAAAAAATACTATTCTTTACTTCAAGAAAAAGAAATGGTAATACAGCACCTAATAGAATAGATTCTGTTGATTTTCAGAATTATGAAGATGTTTTTTTTACAAAAATAAATGAAAAAGGTTTAAAAATTACAAATATGGGTAAAGCATATAACTTGCCCGAACATGATGCATTAGTATCTATATCAAACAATGGAAAGTATGCCATTTTTTATCGCTCAACAAATGGAGGCGATTTGTTTTTGAGTACAAAAAATAAAGATAATAAATGGTCTGAAGCAAAAGTTTTGCCCGAACAAATAAATTCTAAATACCACGAATCATCAGCTATAATTTCTGATGATGGAAATGAAATATATTTTTCAAGCAACAAAAATAATAGTAATTATAATATTTATTATTCATTGAAAAATGAAAAAGGCATTTGGTCAAAAGCAAATATGATTAGTAAAACAATAAACTCGGAATATGATGAGATTGGACTTTTTATGCATCCAGATGGAAGGACTTTATATTTTAGTTCAAATGGTCATAACAATATGGGTGGTTTTGATATATTTAAGAGTACAAAAAATGATGGGAAAAATAGTTGGACAGAGCCAAAAAATTTAGGTTTTCCTATTAATTCAGCCGATGATGATATGTTTTTTATGGTTTCACAGTATGGACAAAATGCTTATTTTTCTTCAAATAGAAAAGGAGGGGAGGGGAGTCTTGATATTTATGAGGCAATTGTTAATGACGATTTATACAAACATACAGTTTTGAAAGTAATAATAAAAAATAATGAAGGAAAGACTGTTGATGCAAAAGTAACAATATTAGCCAATGACAGTATAAATATTAATAGTGATATAACAAAAAAAGGAATATATAAAACATCTATTGCCGCAGGAAAAGATTATGTATTAACTGTAAATGCAAAAAACTATATTTTTCATTACGAAAGATTTGATATTCTTGTAAGCGATACTGCCAAAGAAATAGTAAGAATTATTAAACTTAAAAAAGCCAATGAAGGTGCTAATGTTGTGTTGAATGATGTTGAGTTTAATTATGCTTCATCAAACTTAAAAAAATCATCATATAAACATTTAGACCAAATAGCACTTTATTTAATTAGTAATCCTAATATTAAATTTGAAATTTCGGGACATACTGATAATACTGGAAATTATAGTAATAATAAAAAATTATCGGAACAAAGAGCAAAATCAGTTGTAGATTATTTGATTAGCAAAAAAGTTCCAGCAAATCAATTATCATATATTGGTCACTCTTCCGATAAGCCAATTGATTCTAATAAAACACCTGAAGGAAGAAAGAGAAACAGAAGAGTTGAGTTTAAAATAATAAAAAAATGACTCTTCGAGTCTTTTTATCTTGCTTTCGCATATAGTAAGTAGTTTTACAAAAATTTTTTGGCATTTATTTTTTTACAATTGACAACATAATAGCAATTTATAAAAATGCATAAGCCACATTAAATAGGTCGAAGACCTTAAACTTTAAGAACCAAAAAAATAATAAAATGAAAATTAGGTATTTCAAAATCACAGCAACATTATTTTTATTTTTTATAGCAATTTCAACAAATGCTCAGTTTCTAACTAAGGTTTCGATAGGAATTAAAGCAGGAACAAATTTTACTATAGTAAATCCTGTAAATAAATTTTCGGTGATTGAGGGTTTTTTGTCCGAAACAAATTCGTATGATAAAGAATATAGAAAATCGTATAATAATTACGGAAGTCAATTTGCTTTTCTATTCTTCTACTCCTTGTCCGATAATATGTATTTAAGTTTTCAACCATCAGTTTTTAATAATCGTTTTAAATACAAAAATGTTTATAACTGGACTGGTAGTCAGTATAACTTAGAACTTACATACGATTTTGAGCAATCATTACAATATTTAGAACTTCCTTTATTGTTTAAATATGAATTTGGTTCGAGTAAGTTGCAACCATACATTCAACTTGGAGGATACTACTCTCTGTTGTTGAACTCTACAAAATATATTAGTAAAAAAGAAACAGGTGATTTTGGAACATTCGAAAGTTCAATAGAAAATATTGGTAGTAATGAAAATTATATAAAATCACATATTGGACTTATGGCAGGACTGGGTATTACATACAAATTTAAACGTACAAAAATTGGTTTAGAGTCTAATTTCAGATATGGATTTAATAATATTACAAATACAAAAAATAGATACAACAATAACCAGATAACAGGTAAATCATATGATGCTCCTGATGATATAAAATTAATGGATTTTTCTATTTCGTTGGTATATATAGTTTCGCTAAAGTGTATAAAGAAAACTATACCACCAAAACACAGAGAATATTAGGCTCTTCGAGCCTTTTTATGTTGCTTACGCTTAAATGATATTTGCTGAATATTAGCTAATTAGTGTCCATCCATAAAGTCAATAAAATCGCAAAGCGATGACCTATTGGTAACCCACGATGATAATCGTGGGCTGATAACAAGCCAATTACAAAAATGCCTTTAGGCATGACCTATAAAATTGCTGACTTTATGGACGCACACTAATTAAAAAAAGTGAGTGTTATTATTGACACTTAATTATTAGGCTAAGCGATTAATATTCAATACTAAATTTACAATAATTAAAATAGGTTTTAAAATACCTTAAATACAAATATTATGACTAAATATTTTTTTTCAAAAGCTTTAATTTTCATTATTTTAATAGTTTTTTCGTTTACATCTTGTGATATAATAAATAATGATTTTGAACCCAAAGATGAGTTTACTAAAATATTTAATAGTAACGAAACTTCATCAACATTTTATGCCGAAGATATTAAACAAACCAACGATGGGAGCTATATTGTATTAGCATCTTTATTTTCAGGCGATAATACTTATGTATGGCATAATCCTTATTTGATTAAAACTGACAGCGAAGGTAATATTTTATGGCAAAATGCATTAGCCAGTCCATATGTTAATCCTGTGGGCGAAATTATTGAGATTAGTAATGAATATTACTTTTTTTGTATGAACGAAACTACTCTTGTTTCATACTTAATGAAAATAGATCAAACAAGCGGAACAACTGAAATTGCTGCTACATTTGATGATATTACATATCCTTTAAAGTCTTTTAAAACAGAAGATAACAGCATATTACTACAAGGTTATGACCATTTGGCACGAAAAACAATTTTTTCAAAAATAAACTCAAGCTTTTCAGTTGATTGGACAAACACATATTCTATGATTGAAGATGCCGAAGAGAAATTAATTGCTCATATTACCAAAAAAGATAAGATATATCCATTTTTTATAGGAGAACTTGGCTCAGATAAATATCTTTTTAGTGGATTCTATAATTATAGTTTTTCAACTCTTTTTGTAAATAAAACTGATGGAAGTGTTAGCGGATTTATAAATGGTTACAGATACGAAGGAGCTATTGGCTCAATGGTTGATTTGAGTGGTGGAAAGTTTGCATTTTCGATGTACAATCAGGGCGAAAATTACTTTTTCCCAACTTACGATATTAGTACAACAAGCACATTATCAATCGAAAATTTAAGTGGTAAACTTATTCATAGATTACATGAAAATGCTAATGTGATTACAAAAAACATGCTTGTAAATGGTAAAGATGTTGTAATATTTGCTGCAAATACCAAAAACAATCAGATTGCAATGTATTTTTATGATAAAATATCAGGTGATTTGTTAGGAACTAAAGATATTTCGGACTCCAACCCAATAGAAATTAGTAATTTCGTACAAACTTCAGACGGAGGAATTATTATTGTCGGTAGAACTTATGTTATTGGACAATTTTCGCGTGTTTTCATAAGAAAAATATCAACTGATAATTTGTAAGGTCTTCGACCTTTTTAATGTTGCTTGCGCATTATAACAATATGCAAATTAACAAAATGTAAATATTGAAAAACTTTTGTTAGACTACTTAGAAAAAGCATTATGATGAAAATAGTAAGAAACTCATTTGATAGTATAAAAAAAAGGTTCAATACAGCAATATATAAAAATGCGTAAGCCATTTTAAGTAGGTCGAAGACCTTAAATGTTATCAATAAACACTTAAAAATTGAACCTCATTTTTTCATTTCATTTGGAAAAGTAAAAAGAGTGAGCTTAGAAAAAGAATTGCAAAAATATGACTTTAATTTCCCTGATGAATTAATAAATGAATGGCTTGAATTTGCTGGAGGTGAATTTTGGGAAACAGAAAATATTCTTCACCCTATTACATCAGACGATGAGCTAATTGAAAAAATGATTATCTATAACCAAGAAGCACAAAAAAATAATTTCAACAATCAATATTTTATTTTTGCTTCCGATACGGTAGAATTAGTAGCATTTGAAAAAGAAAAGCATACAATAAAAATATTTCGTCCCAAAGAAGAGAATTATAGAATAGAAGCAGAATTTAAGAATATAGTTGAATGGTTTAATAGTATTTTTGGGGAGCAATATAACTATGTTGCAATAACAAAAGAACTGACAGTAAAACAATGACAATAAAAGAAAATATTGCATTAATTTGTTCGTAAACAATAGAATAACTGCTTGTTATACGCCTTGTGTAAGCGTCTCAGTTAAAAAATTGGGAGAATTTATCAAATTCACTCGTAAATGTTTCAAAAAAATGCTAAGTTAGTAATTAACATAGTTGCAGTAAATTAACATTATAAGACAGAATACCCGAAATTGTATTCAATAGATTTTATAAAACAAATAACAAAAGTTTTAGTGTAAACAGTGGAAATCGTAAATAGAATGAAAACAGAAGAATCATATAAAACTAAAAAAAATAATGACATGGATACTGAATTGATTGCACAAAAATTACGAACTCTCCCTGAAATCTTACAAATTCAGGTTTTTGATTATATTGAGTTTCTAATAAATAAATATCAAGCTTCTGTTAATTATTCTGATGAAGCAGAAATATTAAATATTGAAAAAAAACAGATTTTAGAAGACTGTTGGAATAATTATTTAAAATTTCCGCATAAAGTTAAAACTTGGGAACAAGTAGAAAATGAAATAATACAAGAAAACGGTTATGCCATATAATATTGTAGTTACAGAACGTGCAGAAAGACATATAAAGGACAGTATCAAGTGGAATGAAATCAGAAAAAAAGGACTTGGTAAATTTCTTATGCTATCAATAAAAGACTGCTTCAGACTTATTAAACAATCCATTTTCTTACGCAATAATTCATTTACAATTACGACGGATTTTAACAAAAAAATTCAATTATGTTTTGTATTACTACATTGATAGTGAGAATAAAAAAATTATAATTATTGCTGTTTTACACACAAGCAGAGCCCCACAGCTATGGAAAAATATCGCAAATGAACACTTTAAGAAAACATAACATATTGCAGACCATGAAAGTTGCAAAAATTGTGAATGAAATTATAATACCTAACATTTCGGTTAAGCTCAATACAAGTAATTAAAAGAATAATTACTTTAGCATATAGAGCAATTCTTGTGTCTAATAGAAAAAACACAAAAAGAAGAAGCTACGAAGAACCCATATATAATGCCTTTTATTCAGCTTCTTGGGTGCAATATGTTTAATTTGCTTGAAGTTATTCCTGAATTTGCGACAGATGTGAGTAATAAGAAAAGAATGAAGAAAAAATAGAAATTGGCAAAATTGAACATATATACAAATTTGCAAATAGGTTTATAGAGATTGTATTACATTATGAAGAGCAATATTTAAAAAAAAAGGAAAAACAGATGTTGGTAATAAATTTCTTAGACCGAATGTTTTTCAAGCGTGTTCCAGATTTATCACTTGATGTAAAAGTTAAGCAAATAACACCCACGCTAACAACACGGAAGCCGAAAGGTAAACGAAAACCGAGATACGGACGAATAAGCATGTTTGTACTTGGTCTTTTTCTGTTGAGTTTACAACCAATGTTTAAAGAAAAGGCGGCTGAAGCATTTGCAAAAGAACGGAAACAGCAAGAATACACACTACAAAATCTAATAAACAAACTTTATTACGGAAGTGAATTATCAGCAGTGGAACAAGCTAAATTGTGTCAACTTTTGTGGGAGTTGGAAGGAGTTTCAATTGATAATTGCGAAAGTAAATCCACAAGCGAAATGCTGCTTCTATTGAGTGGTAATGATATTGAATACAAAGCAATAGTCGGTTCAAGTTCAACAATAGACTATAAAAAAATATTTTTCAAGACTTATCCTCAATTAGTTGGACAAGTTGTTGTTCATCATGCCATTGAACAAGACGTACTGAACAAATTTCCTGACCTGTTTACAAAATTGGAGATACATTCGCTTGAAAACTTGCGTGGTATACCAAATGACATCAATAGTGTATTGCACTTAAGCATTATACGAAAAGCGTGGAATAAATTTTACAGGCAGAATTCAAACCCAACACGAGAACAAATTTTGGAGAAAGCAACAGAAATTGACAAATTATATGGTAATAAATTTAATCCTGCAATAAAAAATGGAAATTAAAACACAAACATATGTAATAGAGCCAGAAGTCGCAGGTTCATTCGGTGTCAAGACAGAAAGAGATGTTTCTACTCACCCACCGATTATAAAAAAACTGCATTATGTTTTTGACGGTTGGCTAGGTGATGATATAGTGGAATCGTTCCCCATTTATCTTGTTTCGCAAAAATTGCAAGATTTATTGAATAAATCAAGTTTAACAGGTTTTGAATTTGATAATTGTGAACTTGATATATCGGACACTTTCAAGAAATTGCAGCCATACGTGAAGTTACCTTCGTTCTATTGGCTGAAAGTGAAAGGAAAAAGCGATATAGATGATTTTTGGTTGAATGATGAGTTAATTTTAACTCTATCCGAAAGAGCCTTTTGTTTGTTAAAACAAACCAATATAAATCATTGCGAAATAGAAATATTGAAAACTGAAAAGAACAGTCTATAACATCGTATTGAAAACCATAATAACATATTGCAGACCATGAAAGTTGCGAAATTTTTTAATGAGATTATAATACCTACATTTCGGTTAAGCTCAATACAAGTAATTTCTGAAATTCATAGCTTCAGTCTGTAAATAATTCAGTAAGTAATTGACAATTGATAATTTTGCTTACGCCAGAATTACAATAAGTTACAACTTTATAAAGTGTAAATTTTATACGATAACCTACTTATATAAAGTATATATGATAATCTAAAATTGAATATTATTAATGGGAAGAAAATACAAAAAAGGTACTTGTGAAAGGTGCGGAGATTACACTTACGTAAATGACCACCATATTGTCCCAAAAGAAATTAAAAAGAAAAATAATAAGGAAACCATTCGACTTTGTGTTGTTTGCCACATTGAATTGCATGAAGTAATACCAGATGAAATTAAAAAGGAAAAGGATTTCAAAGACTTTACAATTAAATGGGTAGCTGGTTTATTATTTTTAATAATTTTTATTGGTGGTTATTTTATATTTTAAAAATCTGAAACTATGAAAAAGAAAAAATTAGGAGAAATACTTCTTGATACTGGTATTTTGCTTATCGGAGACATGAAAAATCTTAAAAAGTTCAAGCAGGATACTTATAAAAATAATACAAAACTAAAGAATAAGAGTACTGGAAAAATATACGAATTTAAAGTTGATTTTCAGAAGTACTCGGATATTTTATTTGACAATAAAACTGTAACTGAATTATTAGAAAACAATATTTTAGAAAAAATAAATAGTACAAATGATACTGAACTTTCCACAGAAAACATTGCTACTGATTTAGAGAAAGGCTTTAAACGACTTGATTTTGAAAATGGCACAGTTGGAAAAGCATTTGCATTTTTGAATTTAACTGGAGAAGGTTTTTATCCAATATATCTTGAAACAACTGAAAATGGTGTGGAAAGATTAGTAATTGAGTTTCAGAAACAAGATTTTGATAACGAAAACGAAATAAAAAAAGAAAAACAAAATTGCTAACATTTCGGTTAAGCTCAATACAAGTAATTTCTTAAATGCAGGAAAATACTAAGAGTTAGGCTATTTGAAATATCCTATTACAGCTTATTATCAAAAATATACAAAATGAAACATCAATTTAAAAAACAACAACGTACTATAGGTGCAATTGTAAAGATACCTCTTGAAAACGGTTATCATACTTATGCCCGAATTTTAAAAAGTCGTTTGGCATTTTATGATTCACGTACTTCTGAAAATTTAATGCCAAAAGAAATAATTAAAAAGACAATTCTTTTTGTGGCTGTTGTATACGATTATGCAATAACCAAAGGATATTGGCTGAAAGCAGGAAAGAAAATTCCATTAGAAGATCATCTCAAACAAAATAAGCCAATGTACACCGAAGATGTATTAACAGGAAAATATTTAATTTATGAAAATGGCAAACATCGGGAAGCGGCAAAAGAAGAAATAAAAGGTTTGGAAAGTTATGTTGTTTGGACACATGAGGGAATTGAAAAACGAATAAATGACCATTACGCAAATAGAAAAAACGTATTTGTGGAAGATATGAAAGCAGGAAAACAAATTTCGGGAATGATTGAACGTGCATTAGGTCGAAAAAAAGAATTACAAAAAGAAAAACAAATATGATTGTTACTCATAGCATTCGCCTTTTTATAATCTACATCAAAGAAAACATAAAAACGGAAAAATTGTATGTAGGTAGAGCAAGCGGATTGGTAGATGAAATAAACGAAGAAGCTGCCAACAAAGTCAGAAAAAAAAGAGATGGAAGTCATCATCGAAATAAAGATGGATATGGTGAAGCGGTTATTGACAGAATTTCAACTGATTATGAAGCTACTTGAGGTAGAGAAGATATGATGATTCGGCTAATGAAGGAACTCGGAATTAGTGGAAACAAGTACAATGGAATAAGCGACAGGAATAAAAAGAGACAGAAATACATTAATGCTGCAATTGATTTATTCGGAGACATTACACTTGGTTTATTTGCGTATTATAACCTGATATTATAACAAATAACATCAAAGAACCGAAAACTGAAAGACAAAACCACAACAACATATTGCAGACCATAAAAGTTGCGAAAATTTTGAATGAGATTAATACCTAACATTTCAGTCAAGTTCAATACAAATAATTTCTTAAATGCATAGCTTTGGTCTGTAAATAATTCACCAGTATTTCAATTTTTTATTAAAATATGTAAATTATTATCAAGCCATAATAGTTTTTTGTATAAATTTTATTTGCTGAGTAATTGTTAGCAAAACATTATACGTGTGTGTTTCAGTTAATAAAATTGGGAGAATTTATAAAATCCACTTGCAAATGGTACGAAAAAATGCTAAGTTTGTAACTGCCGCAGTTGCAAGCCTATTTCCGTGTATGCATTAAATTAAAAAAACATAAACACAAATTGCTTTATAAGTCAAAATAATAAAACTATATATTTGCAGATTTACCAAAATAAAATGAATGACTAAACATAAAAATTCAAACGATGCTATAGGTAATTTTTGTATCTATCAAATTTTGATAGATGATAAAGTATATAAAATTGGCAAAGCAGATTTCGATAGAATAACTCAATCTACTGGTATACCTACAAGGATACATCAGCAAATAAGAATTTTACGTAAAACATATAAATCTAAACTTGTTAGACATAGAATCATGGAGGTTCTTTTAGGAGTGAGTACATTTGATGCTATACGTTTAGAAAAAAAGCTTTTACGCTCAATATATGAAAAAACAAAAAAGATACCAAAAGGAAATCAAAAAAGTTTTAACCTTTAAAAGTTAACAAAAATGAAAAAAATAAGTATAATTGAATATTCAACAACCCCCGATTACCATTTGGATATGTCGAATAAATTATATAATTTGCTTCGTGAAGTTATTGAAAACAAGATTCTGGCAAAATACACATTTCCAAAAATAAAATCAACAATATTAGAAATACTAATAGATTCTGAGGTGAAAAGTGATAATCGCAGAGTTATACAATTAAGCAAAACTGGACGTGGAGAGTATTTTAGCTTTCGCTTTTTTTTGCCATATAGTGTTGTAATGAAAAATAAAAAACTTAATATAACTGCATTTATCAGCGAATTTATGGAAGGCATTAGAACTGCTCTTTCGCAATTTAATATTGTACCTGATGAATTGATGGACAAATTAAAAGAACAGTTAATTGCTGAAACCGCAGGTAAAAAGGAATATGAACACGTAAAATCTGCCGATGAAATAGCAACAGAAGAAGCCCTTAAAGAATTAAGAGAAGGGAGAAAAAAAGGAGATATTTAGAAATATAATAAAACAACTACATTTCAGGACAAGACACTCAATACAAGTAATTTCTTAAAATACATAAGTTCAGTCTATAAACAATTCATCAGTATTTCAATTTTTTATTAAAATATGTAAATATTATCAAGCCATAATAGTATTTTGTATAAAGTTTATTTGCTGAATAATTGTTATCTATACATTATACGTGTGTGTTTTAGTTAAAAAAATTGGGCGAATTTATCAAATTCGCTTGTAAATGTTTCAAAAAAATGCTAAGTTCGCAATAAACATAGTTGCAAGCCTATTAACACAAATTGCTATATGCTAAAATAAAATGAATGACTAAACATAAAAATTCAAACGATGCTATTGGTAATTTTTGTATTTACCGTATTTTGATGGATGGAAAAGTCTATAAAGTTGGCAAAGCAGACTTTGACAGAATAACGCTATCAACAGGAATTCCAACAAGAATACATCAGCAAATACGCATTTTAAGTACGAAGTACATTAAAAAGCGAATTGAACATGAAATTTTGGAAATTCTTATTGGAGTATCAACGATTGATGCAAAACGTCTTGAAAAAAAGGTGTTAAAGAAGTTTTACGACACTGATGGAGAAATACCAGATGGCAACAAAAAAAGTTTTAAACCCTAAAATATTATGAAAAATTTACGAATAATAGGTTATTATACAACTCCTCGACATGGTTTTAGACTTGCGAGTCCATTACTTGATTTGATAGAAAAAAAAGTTTATAATGAAATTCTGGCAAAATATACTTTTCCTAATGTAAAGTCAAAAGTTTTGGAAATAATGTTAGATACAGAAGTCAAAACAAATACACTAAAAATAAAACAACTAAGTAAAACAGGAAGAGGACAGTTTATTAGTTTTGGGTTTTGGCTGCCATACCACACTATCGTTAAAAATAAAAAAGTTAATATTCCAGTATTTATCAACGAATTTATGGAAGCTCTTCGTGAAGCTCTTTTGCAGTATAAGCTTATTCCTGATGAATTGATTGATAAGCTGAAAGAACAGCTAATATCAGAAACAGAGGACAAAAAGGAATATGTATATGTAGAATCGGAACAGGACAAGCAATTACGTAAAATTGTTGATGAAGTAATGGAAGAATACAGAGCTGGAGAAATTTAAAATAATGAAGACCACAATATATTGCAGATTACGAAAGTTGCGAAAATTTTGAATGAAATTAATACCTACATTTCAGTCAAGTTCAATACAAGTAATTTCGTAAGTTCTCAATAGTTAGGAAATTACGAATTATAAACTACGAATTGGTTTACA
>JAOZVK010000467.1 GCA_029938185.1 Bacteroidales bacterium
AGTTTTTTGATATTTATATTTAGTTAAATTGCATATTATAAGAATATTGATAGAACGCAATAAGTAAGTCATCATATAAAATTGAACTTTGTGAAGTTGTAACTTATTGTAAATCTGGTGTAAACAAAATTATCAATTGTTCATTATCAATTGATAACTACTTAATTATTATTTGTTATATTAAACATAATACAGTACTTTCGGCACTTTACAAAAGTATCCAATTTTACACTTAATAACAAAAAACTGATAATGAATATGGGAATTGATTTAAATAAACGTATTTGGCAATGGATTATGCTCATTACTTTAGCCTTTATGTGGGGAAGTTCATTTATACTTATGAAAAGAGGCTTGGAGTCATATACCAATAATCAGGTTGCAGCACTACGCATGTTAATTGCATCTATTCTATTTATACCTTTCATTATAAGACAAATAAAATTTCTTTCAAAGAATAATATAATTTATTTAATCATCATAGGTTTTATAGGGAACTTTTTCCCAGCTTTTCTTTATACTAAAGCACAAACTGAAATTTCAAGTGCTTTGGCAGGTATGCTTAACTCCCTAGTACCAATTTTTGCATTAATAATTGGAACTTTAGTTTACAAGGATAAAAATAATATTGTCAATATTACAGGTATTGTTATTGGATTAATAGGTGCAATAGGTTTAGTTTTTTTCAACTCTTCAATTAATATATTCTCTGGTAATAATTTATATGGTCTATTAATAATTTTGGCAACAATATTCTATGCAATAAGTATCAATCTCATAAAACATAAAGTCAATAATTTAAGTGGAACTACTGTTGCAGCATTATCATTTCTATTCATAGGTCCGTTTGCAGGTATTTATCTAATATTTAGTGATTTTTCTGCTGCACTTTCAAGTCCAGATTATATTGATAATTTTATATATATTGTTATTCTTGCAATTTTCAGTTCTTTTATTGCTGTAATATTGTTTAATATATTAATAAAATATACAAGTACAATTTTTTCAGCCTCTGTAACTTATATTATTCCAGTTTTTGCTATAATGTGGGGTATTATTGATGAAGAAACTATTACTCTTTCACAAATGATATTTATAACAATTATTATGCTTGGGGTATATTTGGTTAATAAACGATAGCTTTTTATCCTATTTAATATTGCAAAAACTTGACACATAATCAATTGGATTTCAGGAGGTAATTTTTACACAAAATAAAATAAAAAAATTGTATAGCTCTTTATATATATTTTTCATAAAAAAATTCTTAAAAACATAAGATAAATATTATAATTTATATTTAAAAAATTTATACCTTTGTCCTTATTTAGATTAAATACAAATAATAACAAGCTTATACACAACGTATTACAATGATATATAATGAGCGAAAATAAAGACAATATAATAATTGACGAATTAATCAATAAAAAATACGAAGCAGGTTTTGTAACAGAAATTGAAACTGAAGTATTTCCTAAAGGTATAAACGAAAATATAATAAGGGCAATATCAGAAAAGAAAAATGAGCCTGATTTTATGTTAGAGTTCCGACTAAAAGCATATAACAAATGGCTGACAATGACAGAGCCAGACTGGGGACATCTTGAATATGTTTCGCCAGATTTTCAAAACCTTAGTTATTATGCTGCACCAAAAAATAAACCCAAATACAATAGTCTTGACGAAGTAGATCCAGAATTATTGAAAACCTTCGAAAAACTTGGAGTACCATTAGGCGAACAAAAAGCACTTGCCGGAGTTGCTGTTGATGTGGTTATTGATAGTATTTCGGTTCATACAACATTTAAAGATACTCTCAAAAAATTAGGAATTATTTTCTGTTCAATAAGCGAAGCAATACAAGAACACCCCGAATTAATTAAAAAATACATAGCATCAGTTGTTCCAATTGGCGATAATTATTATACAGCACTAAACTCGGCTGTATTTACTGATGGCTCATTCGCCTATATTCCAGAGGGAGTTAGATGCCCAATGGAACTATCAACATACTTTAGAATAAATCAAGCACAAACAGGACAATTTGAACGAACATTAATTATTGCCGATAAAGGAAGCTATGTTAGTTATCTTGAGGGATGTACAGCACCTATCAGAGACGAGAATCAGTTACATGCAGCAGTTGTTGAAATTATTGTATTAGATAATGCCGAAGTTAAATACTCGACAGTTCAAAACTGGTATCCAGGCGATGAAAACGGAAAAGGCGGAATATATAACTTTGTTACAAAACGGGGTATTTGTAAAGGTATCAATTCCAAAATTTCGTGGACACAAGTAGAAACAGGTTCGGCTGTTACATGGAAGTATCCAAGCACAATACTAAAAGGGGACAACTCTATTTCGGAGTTTTATTCAATTGCTGTTACAAATAATTATCAACAAGCCGATACAGGAACTAAGGTTATTCATATTGGTAAAAACACTAAAAGTACCATTATCTCAAAAGGAATATCCTTGGGCAAAAGTAACAACAGTTACAGAGGACTTGTAAGAATTGGAAAAAAAGCCGATAATGCTCGTAATTTCTCACAATGCGACTCTTTGCTTATCGGAAGTACATGTGGTGCACACACATTTCCTTATATCGAAACCAATAATCAAACCGCAATAGTCGAACATGAGGCAACAACCTCAAAAATTGCAGAAGACCAAATATTCTATTGCAATCAAAGAGGACTAAGCACCGAAGATGCAATAAGTCTTATTGTAAATGGATTTGCTAAAGAAGTATTAAATAAATTACCAATGGAATTTGCTGTTGAAGCAAAAAAACTATTATCATTAACATTAGAAGGAAGTGTTGCTTAAATCTTCGAGGTCATCGACCTATTTAATGATGCTTTCGCTTGATGTATAATTAACTGTATTTCAAAAAGTAAGCTCTACGCAAAATAGATAAATTTTTTTATCTGGCTGCTTACATAAGGAGTTAAAAACTAAAAGTTTATTCCCTTTTTTTATTTGTAATATCATTATAATAAAAATATTATAGAAAAACAATGAATAAAAAGAAAAAAAATAAACATCATGGCAATTCTAAGAAAAGCAAGAAAGAACAACATATTTATAGAATAGCAGATGAAAAAATAAAAAGTGATGATAATACAAGTAAGTTTGGAATAAGTGGAGAAGAATTAAATAAAGATGGAAGCTCTAAAAGAGCAAATAGGCAGGTAAATAAGTGGAATTTAGCAGCTGGTTGGGAAAGATTTAAAGCGTATATTTAAAAAATAGGGATTTTAGGTAGAAAAAAAGGTTTAGAAGTTGAAACAGATTATGTAAAAGAATACAAAATAAAAAATGGAGAAATACCTCCAAAACAAAGAAGACCAGACCCTGATATTTAACAAAAAATATTAAAAATGAGTATTAGATATAGAGATTGTGTATCAAGTAATTATAATAAATTGACAAATAAAATACAATTCAATACAAGTGTATATTGTGTTCTTTCTTTTTATTTTGGAAAATTGAAAAATTATGATGCAGGTAGCTTTGATAAAATAAGATTTGAGTTTCATCAAAATTTGAAAGAAAAACACAAAGCTGTTTTAACTCATTTTAGAGATTTATTACCCGAAGAAAGAAAAAAACTGGTTGAGTCTGGCGATTATTTATATCAGAATTATATTGATGATATTACAAATACCTTGTTTATACACCGTCGTTTTGATTTTGAGAATTGGTTTGAACAAGATAAAGTAAATAAAAAAAGACTTATTGGCAAAGAAGTTCATAATGCTATGCTTTATTTGGCTGATAATTATGGGTGGAACAAACATATTTTAATTGATATATATCAATCATATATAGAAGCAAATTATGAAACAAACGGAATACCAAAAAAATTAAAAGCCAAAAGTTCACCAAATAGAAAATATAAAGCTGCAATTTATGTAGAATATGATATTGATGAGTTTAGAGTTTATAATATTTTTTATAAAAAAAATGGAGACGAAATAGATAAAAATTTAATTTATACAATTGATTTTAATAAATATCCATATGATTTTACAGATATGATATTTGATATATTAAAAGGAAAAACAAAATGGGAAAAAGACGAATTTGTATTATATGATAAGTCTGGCAAGGAATTGAGTCGAAAAAAATTGGCTCTTTGAGCCTTTAATGTTGCTTACGCACAATACATAATCAACTATATTTTCAGCAAATATACTTTGTATAAAATCTATGAATACACATTTAGAAAAAAACAATGAGCAAAAAGAAAAAAGATAAATATCATGGCAATTCTAAGAAAAATATGAAAGAGCAACATCTTTATAAAATCGAAGATGAAGATATTGAGTTTGAAGATAAGACAAGTAAGTTCGGAATAAGTGGAGAAGAATTAAATAAAAATGGAAGCTCTAAAAGAGCAAATAAACAAGTAAATAAATGGAATTTAGCTGCAGGTTGGGAGAGATTTAAAGCATATGTTTTAAAAATAGGTATTTTGGGAAGAAAAAAGGCATTAAAAGAAGAAATAAAGCATGTAAAGGATTATGTTGATAAAAATAAAGAACAACCTCCTAAGCAATTACGTCCAATTATTTCTACTTTACGAACTTAAAAGATATTGAAAATAAAATGTTTAGCATTC
>JAOZVK010000468.1 GCA_029938185.1 Bacteroidales bacterium
ACCATTGAACCATTGAACCATTGAACCATTGAACCATTGAACCATTGAACCATTCAGAATATACTAATACACAGCAGAGTCGTATACTTTTTTTACTAAGATTGCCGCATTTTCCCATTTAAGGTTATCAACTTCATTTTTGCCAAATCTACTAAACATTTTTGATAAACCATCATATTTTACTAAACCATATATTGAGTCAGCAATGGCATCAATATCCCAAAAATCGACCTTAATTGCATGATGTAGAATTTCTGCAACTCCCGATTGTTTCGAAATTATAACAGGTACATTTGATCGCATAGCTTCTAATGGAGATATTCCAAAAGGCTCAGAAACAGAAGGCATAACATATACATCACTCATATTAAACAATTTATTAACATCGTCTTGTTTAAGAAAATCTGTAAAATGAAATTTATCAGCTATTTTTAGTTTACCCACTCTTCGAATCATTCTTCTAAGTAAATCCCCACTTCCTGCCATTACAAACCTTACATTGTCTGTTTTTTGTAATACTTTGTATGCAGCCTCAACAAAATATTCAGGTCCTTTTTGAAAAGTTACTCTACCTAAAAATGTAACGATTTTTTCTTTTTTTCTTCTTTTAACTGGTAAAGTTTCAGTATTAGTTGGTTCAACTGCATTATGAACTGTAACAACTTTATCTGGATTGATACCATATTTATTTACTACAATATTCCTAGTTAAATTACTAACAGCAATTACTTTGTCGGCATATAATAATCCTGCTCGCTCAATATCATATACTAGTTGATTAACATTTTCGCCACTTCTATCAAATTCGGTTGCATGAATATGAATAACAAGTGGTTTTCCTGAAACTTTTTTGGCAGCAATACCAGCATAATATGTTAGCCAATCGTGTGCATGAATAATATCAAAATCTTGATTTTGAGCTATTGCAGCAGCAACAAGTGCATAATTATTTACTTCTTGTATTAAATTGCTTCCATATTTTCCCGAAAAATTAAATTTACCTTTAGTTTCAAATTCAATATTTTCGATATTATCAAGTTTAATATTTTTTTCAATACCATTTTCAATATATGTTAGCTCTCCTTTTTCATTAATTTTTATTAATGATTTATCAATTTTTTTTTCATTTATTATTTTTTCATATGTCTCAATTGAAACATATGGCAATAATAAAGAAGCTATTTCAACATAGTTAATACTTCTAAAAACATTATTTTCAATAACTTTTTCTTTAGAAACACTTTGTTTTATTGATTTTGAACTACTGATTATTTCTTCTGTTTCTTTTACTTCAGTATAGCTTTTTTTCTGTAATACTGATACTTCGCTTGCATTTAGTATATTTGCAACGCTCATATCTTCGTCTCCATATGCTTTTGGTACAACAAAAGTAATATCTAAATTGTCAATTTTTGATAATCCTTTTGTTAGTCCAAAACAAGCTGTACCAAGTCCTCCTGTAATATGAGGTGGAAATTCCCACCCAAACATTAATACTTTCATACATGAACTTTTAAGTTGATATTTTATAGTTTTAAGTAAGTGAATAGTTAAAAATGAATAGCTAAAAGTTTGTTTACACCTGATAAACAGTATAATATAAAAAATGAAAGCATCGTTTTTATATAGCTATACTTTCAATGGTTCAATTATTCAATGATACAAAATAATGAATAATAACATATAAAGATTTAATAAAAGTAAAGTTTTTAAGCTAATTTAGTATATCTACTTATAACAAGGTCATTTAAATTCAGTCTTTAAGCTGTAGACTGTAGTGTATCAAGACATAAATTGATTAAGTTTATAAATATAATAATTTGACAGAATTTACATGATTAACAGGATATTTTAAAAATGTAAATCCTGTAAATCTTGTCTAAATAATACTAAAGAAACTTATGACTTGTTTATGTAGACTATTTATACTCTAAACTGTTATAGTTTTATCATTAACAAACAGTTCTCAATTATTAATCAAAGTATTGCACCATTGCATCATTGAATAATTGCACCATTGTACCATTGAATAATTGCACCATTGTATCATTGAATAATTGTATCATTGAATAATTGCACCATTGCATCATTGAATAATTGCACCATTGTACCATTGAATAGTTGTACCATTGAATAATTGCACCATTTAAAGTATAGCCTAAATATTTTCATATTTATCAATCAAATATTTTATTCTGATAAGTTCGGATACACTCCATGCTTGCGAAATAGCACCTCTGGCAGTGTATGGAGGATTTCCATCATAAATTTCAGAAATTGTTCCTATTCCTCTATTTGTCATTTCTTCCTCAAAACCGTTGTATATTTTTTTTATAAAGTTTACACCACTTTTTTCATGTAGTTTTAGGTACGACTCGCAAAAGTGTCCCAGTAACCATACCCATGCAATTCCTTGATGGTAAGAACTATCTCTCTTTTCCTGATTACCAGAATATACTCCTTTATAATCAAGATGTTTTGGTGATAATGTACGAAGTCCCTTAGGAGTCAAAAGCTCACTTTTAACCTTGTCAATTACTGCTTTTTTCATGTGAATATCAATAGGGCTATGCTCCAACGAACATGCAATAATTTGATTTGGTCTAACAGCCCAGTCTTTGTAATCACCATTTACATAATCAGCCAAATATGCCTTTTTGCTATTCCAAAAAGTGTCTATGAATGATTGTTTAATTAATTGTGGATATTTTTTCCATTTTTTTATAGTTTTCGAGTCTTTATTTTTTTTGGCTAACTCAACTACAAAGCATATAGCGTTATACCACAGAGCATTTATTTCTACATTATACCCAATTCTTGGTGTTACTGGTTTGCCATTAACTATTGCGTCCATCCATGTTAATGCTTTGTGTTCAATTCCTGCATAAATAAGTCCGTTATCATGCATTTTAATATTATATTGTGTCCCTTTTATGTATGCATTTAGTATCTGTTGCATTTTAGTTCCATACTGTGTCCATACTGATTTATAGTTTTTTGTATGTATGGTGTATTGTTGAATAGCCCAAAAAAACCACAATGGAGCATCTACAGAGTTCACATCAGCATCACTATGTCCCCCCATATTTTTAAATAATCCATCTTTAAGTTCTTCAGACATTGTGTCAAGAACAGATTTAAATGTGCTTAAATCATTATATGCTAATGTTAAGCCTGGTAATGATATAAATGTATCACGTCCCCAACGTCCAAACCAAGGAAATCCAGCAATTACTTCAGATTTTCTGTCGTTTTTTATAATAAACTGTTGAGCCGAGTTTTTTAAGCAACTTTCAAAATCAGCTCTAGGAGTACGCTTTTTTAACTCAGATATAAATTTTGTTTTTAATGATTTTGTTTTTGCCTCAGTTAACCCTGCACTAAAAATTATGCTTTCTCCTTTTTTTAGTGATAATTCAAAAAAACCTTGTACAAATAAATCTTCTCTAAAATCATATCCTCTTAATTGTTCTTCAGTATATTCTATATTATAAAACCAGTTTGGTGCAGGAGTATAATCACATTTTTTTGAAGTTTGCATGTGTAAATATGGATATGAATCATACAATTTAATTTTTACACCATTTTTAATCTCAGTGTATTTTGGATTTATATCCAAATTTGCTTTACTTAAAGCATGTACATTTCTAAAAGCTAAAAATGGATGTAATCTAATTTTGGTAGGAGAATTTGCATTTAATAGTGTGTATTTTATTAATATACGCTCTTCTTTTTGTACTAAAAGCATTTCTTTTAATAATATTACACCACCTACCCTGTATGTTATTTGGGGTATTGGTTCTGCTTGAAAATCTCTAATATATTTATGTCCTGGCGAATATATCCCAGGATATTTGTGAACACTTAAATGAAATTCTTTATCTCTCTGAATTATCGTTTCATCTAATGTTGATAAAAATACATGGTTTCCTCCATCTAAATCGGGTAGTGGACAAATTAATAAACCATGGTATTTTCGAGTATTACAATTTATTATTGTACTATTGGCAAATGAGCCAGCTCTGTTTGACCTAATAAATTCTTTGTTTAATGAATACTCTAAGTTGATTAGTTGTGTTTTATCAAATGTTATATAGCTCATAAAAAAAAATTAAATAATAGCTAAATTTATGATTTTTAAAAATTGAGTAATTTTATAGATTTGCAAAATTATAATAAAAAGTTTAAAATAAAGGATTTTTTTGAAATAATTGCGAAATCATTCCGCCAATGATAGTCCACACTAAATGCGACCACATACCCGATCTTTCTATGGCTAAAGGAACTAAACCTAAAATAGTTGTTAATGTTGGCTACACGTCAGAAGTTGGACTGTATTGTTTTTCAAGTAGTTTTAATCATAGAATTTAAGTAAAGATTAGCAAAACTTTGCGAAACTTTGCGGTTAAAAAGCGGCTAACTTAAAACTGGTAGCTTTAATGTTGTTAATATTATTTGGTGTAAATCTTTTTTTCCCAGCTTTAACGATTGCATCAAGTATTGTATCACCCTTGCTTACAAGATGATTTGTATAGTCAACCAATATTATTGAGTTATTGATTACAATAGTTCCTAATTCTACTTTACGAACTTAAAAGATACTAAAAATAAGATGTTTAGCATTCTTT
>JAOZVK010000469.1 GCA_029938185.1 Bacteroidales bacterium
CTTGTCCGTTTTTAGATAATTTTGTAATTTCATCTGATGCAATTTTTGTTTTATCTGCAAGTTTTCGTATTTCGTTTGCTACAACCGAAAATCCTTTACCTGTTTTTCCTGCTCGTGCCGCTTCAATTGCCGCATTTATCGACAAAATATCTGTTTTATCCGCAATTTCTGAAATTATTGTTATTTTTTCACTTATTTGCGTTACAGATTTTATCGTTTTTACAAAAATTTCATTGCTCTGTTTCATTTCATTTGCCGACTTGCTTGATAATTTTTTGGTTATTTCTGCATGTGATGTATTCGAATTTATCATAGCAAGCATTTGTTCCATTGACGTTGCAATTTCTTCTGTGGTAGCGGCTTGTTCATTAGCTCTACTCAAAATATCTTGTGAAGCTGAACTTAGTTGATTACTTGCTCCGAGAACAGATGATGCAGAAGTATCTATATTTTTTATTAATTCTCTAATATTAAGCACTGATATATTGTAATTGTCTATTATATTTCCGATTTCATCTGTTGTGTCTTTTCCTGACAACTCTGTTAAATTTCCTTTTGCCATTTTTTCTAATAAACTTTTTACTTTTGCAATTGTAAATGTTAAACTACCATTAAAAAAAATAATAATTTGTGCCATAACACTGCCACCTAAAAGTATTAGAAACAGAGACCAATATTTGTAATCATTAAACCATTTGGATAGATTTTTTGCATCATATATAAAAAGCAGACTATAATCTGAATTAAGTTCATAATAGCTTATTAAGTTATTGGCTTTATTTTCATATAAATTCCCTTTTATATTTTTTTTTATTGCCTTGTAAAACAATTCAGAATTTACATTATTAAGGAAAGTAATATTTTGAGGATTATACAAGATTGTTCCTTTTTTATCTACAATAACTTGACTAATTTCAGAATTGTAATTGAAGTTTTTAACAGTCGAAATAATACTATCTAAGTTTGTTGTTTCAAAATGATTATTGTCAATAAAATATTTTTGTATTTTTTCATATTCATTTGCCTTTATGTCAATACTTTTATTTATAGAATAGTAATACATTGCAGTTAAAGCAAATAAAGTCATTCCTATAATTGCACAAAGCATACTATAATAAGTTTTAAAGTTTAGACCAACTCGTTTTGTTTCTATCTTTATATTTTGTTTTGCTGAAAACTCGCTAATTAAAGTGGTGTCTTTTTTTAACACAAAACCTGCCATTAAAAACATTTGTGGTGGTAATGCTATTAAGCCACTCAATGCAATGAGAGCAACTGCTGTTGTGGTAAAAAAACTTTCTTCTATTACATATTTGCTTGATATTAATAATACAATAAAACCAATAGAATATAAAATATAGTAAAGTTTTAGTCCAAATAAAGGTAAGTTTAAGATTTGTTCATTAAGTTTTTTTAATTCTTTTTTTTGTAAAAGATTTATTTTTTTGTAACTCTCATCTAATTTTTTAGTTTTGAAGTATAGTGCAATTAGACCTGAAACTAACAATATTATAAACGTAATTATTTGAATTGTTATATTTGTAATATTCTGTTGTTCCGTGTTTCTTGTAGTTAGGGTTGTTTGTATAATCCAACCAATATTCCATGCAAAAAAAGTTACAATTAAACTAATTTGTGTTTTTGTTGATATTTTTTTCATTTAATATTCTTTTTTTTTTAAGATTTTGAAAATTATCGTTATCCACAAAAAACAAAATATCTGTCTAAAAAATATTTCTCTAACATTTTCTGTTTTCCATTTTGCAGTTGTGCATAACGGTAACTTCTTGCAATGCAAGAAAATGATATGTGCTTATAATTATTCTTCGTTCTGTTTTGTTACATAAGGTTCTTTTCCTGCAAAAACAATTGCCAATTTAATAATATTTTCTGACTTTATTTTACTAATTATCAATTCTTTATAGTATTTGTTTTTTTCTATTTGAGTTAAGGCTTTTTCTCTTGCAGTATTTATTCGTTTATTAAATTTATTTTCTTTTTCATTTGCTCTTTGTTTTTTTATTTGTTTTATTTCTATTACTACACCATTTCTTGATTTATCATACGGAATTAACATAATGTCATATCTGCCCTCACCACTTTCTCGGTTTGATTTTATTTGAAAATCGTCTGTTAGAATAGTCAGCAAGCCAAGCGTATAAACATGATAAATTTGTTCGTGGGTAATAATTTTTTTGTTTGTTTCTTTTTCTTTTTTTTCTGCGGTATCAAAATAGCTCAACGTATTTTGAATTGTTTGTTTAAATCCCGTTTCAAATTCAGTTATTCTGTTATTTATCAGATTTTCAGCTGTTTCTATTAATAACTCTCTTTTTATTTTTACTTCTGTATTAAGCCACGACATTATTATGTCCGTAAAAACAATTCGGACTTCATTATTGGGAATTCTCAGTTTGTAATTTCCATACTTTGCTTTCCCCATTTGTGTTAAATATCCGTTATCGGTTAGTAATGTCCATAATAGCTCATTATCTGTCTCAAAATCATGAAAAACAAAATTTTCTTTTAGTTGTTTTTCTATCGTTTTACCTTCTATCAAATCTTGTATTTTATCCTTTACACCAAGTTCAATTATTCTGCTTTTTATTAACGAATAATCTCCTGAATTTACCCAGTATGCTCTGAAACCCGCTTCACTTTTTGCGATATAACTAACTATTGACCAAGGATTAAAAATATTATCAACTTTTCCAAATTTGTATCCGTCATACCATTTTTCTATATCATCTATTCGGTCATTTAAGTTAAAATAAGTCAATATTTCTTCTGTTTCTGTTCTTGTAAAACCGAAACTATCTGAAAAATAGGGCATAGTTATTCCAAAAACGTCAAAATTATTCCATTCCGAAAAAATACTTTCTCTCCCTACTCGCATAACTCCTGTCAATAGCCCTTTATGTAAATCATTATTTCCTTTGTAAGCATCACCAAGAAAACCTTGCATAAAATTGATTACTTTTTCATAATAGGTTTTGTTCTCTTTATCAATGGATTTTATCGGATTGTTCGTATTATTAAATCCAGTAATTATTGGAGCATCGTATTCATCTACGAGGATAATAACTTTCTTCTCGAAATGTTTTTGTAAATAATTACTTAAATTTAATAGGCTTTCTTTAAGTTCTGTTTCATCTGCGTTTTTTGAAATTACTTTTTGAAATATTTGCTTATCATCATCGTCTAATTGCTTTGATTGTAATAAATATTTATTTTGTTTATATAATTTTGAAATTATGCTCTTAAATTTTTTAAGGCAATTATCCCAGCTATCCTCTTTTATACTTTTTAATGAAATATTTATTACTGGATATTGGTTTTGGTGTTTTTTACAAAATTCTTTTTCTTTTGCTATCTCAAATTCAGAAAATAGTTTGGCACTTTTCTCTTTTCTAATATCAAAAAAGTGTTCAATCATTGATAAATTTAATGTTTTTCCAAATCGTTTGGGGCGTGGTATTAAAATAATATCATTTGCATTATGATAGAAATTGTAAATCAACATTGTTTTGTCTACAAAATAATGATTGTTTTTTACTATTAATTCAAAATTTGAACGTCCTATCTTTAATGTTTTTTTGTTTTCCATAGAAATTCGTATTAATTTATTTGATAATTCGCTTCGCAAAGGTAACAGATATTTAAAATAAGAGGTATTTATTTATCAAAAATATAAATACCTCTATCATTTAATTTTGTCAGACATTTGTTTTAATGCCATAGAATTGCATCTGCAACACTATGTAATTCAAGTTGTTTAAGTCCAGATTTAGAGGCGTTTGCTTTATATCTGTTTGTAGTCATTTTTGTAAGCGGATTTATTGCAGAATTAATGGTTATAAAATATTTTATTCCATTATCTTTTAAGATTTTAAATCCTTCTTGCTCCAAGTATTTTTGAATATCTTGTGCAAAAACACCTTTTGCATTAGAATTATCAACTATCCATGCTTGTCCGCTGTTTGACTTTGCAAATTCTATCCCTTTATCAAAAATAGCTATTTTGAACTGTTGAAGTGTTACATGAAAGTAACTATTCCAAGTATCAATTACTGCTTTTACTTCGGAGTTCCACTCGCCAATCACATTCTCTCCAATTTCGTATATTTTCATTTTAATTTATTTTGAATTAATAAAAAACGTATCTAACTTATTTATACAGTTTTATTAGATTTTTCTGTTACCGATTATAGTCCGTTTATTCTGGTGGACTTTTGTTTTTGCAGTTGCACATATCGGAAACCACTGATAACCAAGCAAATGATATGCTCATTTTTTTATTTTTTCACACCACTTTTCACCCCACTTTTTCTAATTTTTTGTTGAAATAGACCAATAGCCTTTTCGTTCTGAACCAATTCTTTGTATAAGTTTTAATTCTTTAAGTTCCTGAATATTATTATTAATTGTTGTTTTTCCTAATTTTGTTTTTTTACTTAATTCTACGTGTGTGATTTCAGTATTATTCTTAATTGCATTCAAAATGTTAATTTGATTTTTTGATATTTTGTTTTTCCAACTTTCTATCCATTTATTGAAATCCAGAACTCACAAAAACAGTTTTCTTTTTCCAAAACAATCGCAAGTTAAAAGT
>JAOZVK010000470.1 GCA_029938185.1 Bacteroidales bacterium
ATAGAAAATAAATATGACCACGATTTCTTAAACCTTATTACCTTATTTATAATAAATTTAAATAAGGTAATAAGGTTAATAATGACGATTAAACTTTATTTCTACTAATGTTAAAACAAAAAAAATAAGGTTTTAAATCCAAAAAGTGACAAGCGATAAATGAAAAATACCCATATTTTAACCACAGAGTAAAACTTTACTGAGTATCACAGATTTTTCATACTCTGTGCAAAACTCGGTGGTTTAAAAAAAAGAATGGAATTAGAACTAATAATATTGTTGTAATTTATTAATTTTTATGAGACCAACTGAATTGTCTCCACAGTGTAGAGACAATTTGAATATCCGAAAAATCTTCCGCAAAACGGAGACAATGTCATAGTTGTTGTGGGAAATAGAGCAAATATAAGTAATTAACAATGAACAATGGATAATTAACAATTTTGCTTACGCTTGATAAACAGCATAATAAAAAAAACAAAAGTGTTGTTTTTATATATCGACCTACTTAGCTCGTCCCTTGAGAGATTTTATATCATAAGTTTTTTTAATACCACGATTATCATCGTGGTTTAACAATAGTTGTCGTCCTTACGGACTTTTGATTGCACAGTTCTAAACTTTGCGTCAAACTTTGTGCAACATTGCGGTTAAAAAGCAGCTAACTTAAAACTGGTAGCCATTAAGATTATCTGTTATTTATTTTTCCAATATTTTAGAAAGTTCGTATATAGGAATTATTGAAATATTGTTGTTTATTCTTTCTGATTGAGAAAGAGTTACAATAAAAGATTTTGATATTTGTAATTTTTTTTGAACATACAATAAACCATTTATTTCTCGCTCTCTATTTTTTGTATTTATTTCGAAAGCCGCTTGAATTGCAATTAATTGCTTATCTTTTTTAATAATAAAATCACATTCTTTATTTTCATTATACAAAAATATATTATCATATCCGTATTTTAGCAATTCTGAGAATACAAAGTTCTCGAACAACTTACCTTTATTTTCGGAAAAATTTAAAGATGTTGCAGTTATTAAACCATTGTCGATTGAATATAATTTACGTTTGGATCTTAATTGTTTTTTTATTTTAAATGAAAACTGCGAAATTTCATACAACAAAAATGCTTCTTGCATGGCATTTATATATTCTTTGACCGATATATCATTTATTCCTGTGGCTTTTGATAAACTGTTGTATGAATAAAGCGTAGCCAAGTTATTGAATATATAAAAAGCAAGTTCTTTGAACGATTTGTTATCTCTTATATTTTTATTTATGATACAATCTTTTATTAAAATACTGTCATAGTAATTTGTTAATATTTCATGTTTTATTTGTTCGTTATTTTTCAAAACAATCTCGGGGAAAGTGCCATATTTCAAACAGTTTTCTAATAGATTTAAAACTTGTGGTTTATTTTGTAAAATAGTAAGATTATCGGAAAAATTATAATTATTTAGAATTTCTTGCAAAGACAACGGATACATTTTGGATATTATATATCTGCCGGATAGTAAGTTAGAATAGTCTCCAAGTAATAATTTTGAATTTGAACCTGAGATACATATTTTTCTAAATCTTTCGGCATCATAAACACTTTTTATATATTTTTCCCAGCCTGTAACTGTTTGGATTTCATCAAGAAAAAGGTATTTTACTTGTATTTGTGTTAATTTTTCGGCAATTTCGATTATTAAATAAATTTTTTCTGGTTTTTGATATATTTCAGAAAAATTAGGGTCATCAAAATTAATAAATAAAATAGATTTTGGATTTTCTGATTTAATTAATTCATTGATATACAATTTTAATAATGATGATTTTCCGCTTCGCCTTAAACCTGTTATTATTTGTATTTCTTTGGAACTGTGAAATTTCAACAGTTTATTCAATAAATCTCGCTTAATTGAAATATTAAAACTCTTATTTTGCCAATGTTGATTATGTAATAATATTGCGTTTTCCATGATATTCAAATTATAATAAGTAAATTATGGTAAATATGCAAATTATGATTTGAATATACAAATGTTTTTCAAGTGGTTTTAACCATAAAGTCAAAATGAACTTTTGCAGAACTTTGCGAAACTTTGCGGTTAAAAAGCGTCTAACTTAAAACTGGTAGCGTAACAAGTCATAAGTTTCTTTAATATTATTTAGACAGGATTTACAGGATTAACATGTTTAAAATATCCTGTTAATCCTGTCAAATTATTACATTTATAAACTTAATCAATTTATGTCTTGTTTCAATAGCCATTTTTTACAGACTCCAATAAACTAAATCAGTTATTTTATTTTTGAATATACCTTTAATATCTATAAAGACACCTTTATCTTTTAAAATTGATTTAAAGTATTGTTCTTCTAAATTAGCATATTCTTTGTGGTTAACCGCAACAATAATTGCATCATAATCATCAGCAATATTATTAGTAATATCAATATTATATTCCTGTTTTACTTCTTCTATTGAAGCATAAGGGTCAATTACATCAACATTTACTCTGTATGATCGCAATTCTCTTATAAGATCAACAACTTTTGAATTACGAATATCGCTTACATTTTCTTTAAATGTTATTCCCATAACAAGCACTTTAGATATTTTTAAATGCTTATCCTGTGCAAGAAGTATTTTAACAGTTTGTTTTGCTACATATCCACCCATCGAATCATTTACAAATCGTCCTGAGTTTATTATCTGTGGATGATAACCTAACTGTTTTGCTTTGTGAACCAAGTAATAAGGATCAACTCCAATACAATGTCCACCAACAAGACCGGGGGAAAACTTCAAAAAATTCCATTTGGTGCCAGCAGCCTCCAATACTTCGTATGTGTTTATATCTAATTTGTTAAAAATTATTGAAAGTTCGTTCATCAATGCAATATTTACATCTCTTTGAGTATTTTCTATAATTTTTGCAGCTTCAGCAACTTTTATAGAGCTTGCTCTATGCACGCCAGCTTTAATTATCATTTCATATACTTGCGCAATCTGTTCGCTTGATTCTTCATCACAACCTGACGTTACTTTTATTATAGTCGTAAGTGTATTTACTTTGTCGCCAGGGTTTATTCTTTCTGGAGAAAAACCAACTTTAAAATCGCTTATGTATTTTAAACCAGATTCTTTTTCCAAAATAGGAACGCAATCCTCTTCAGTGCAACCTGGATATACAGTTGATTCAAAAACAATATAATCGCCTTTTTTTAAAATTTTTCCAGTTGTTTTACACGCACTTAATAATGGTCTTAAATCTGGTTGTCTATGTTCGTTTATTGGAGTTGGTACTGCAATAATATGAAAATTAGCCTGTTTTAAATCCAAATAGTCTGCCGTAAATTCTATATCAGTATTCTTGAAATCGTCGGCAATAAGTTCCTTACTAGGGTCTATATTATTTTTCATCATTTCGACTCTTTCTTTTTTTATATCAAAGCCGATTACTGAGCATTTTTTTGCAAACTCAAGTGCAACAGGTAAACCAACATAACCTAAACCTGTAACTGAAATTTTTGCTTCTTTTGAAATTATTTTGTTGATTATTTGCATTATCTTAATGTATTTCTTTTATAAAAAGGATGATATTCTATTTCTTTATTCGCAAATGGGTGATAATCTCCTTTCAAACCAATTGGTTTTGCATTTCTTATATTGTACACAATTTCTATACTCTTTTTCGCTTCTTGTAAGCCATAGCCTTTACCGTCAAGTATTTTTTGGTAACTTTTAGTATGTAAATCAGTAAAACCCCCACTAAATTCAATTTCTTGACCTTCAACAGTTATTGAACGAAAAATTCTTTGTCCTTTTGCTTTAATTTCATTGGGTAAAGCTTCGTAATCAACACTCAGATACCATCTTACTCTTGCATTTTTTAATTGTAAAAAGCCAGATGCCCTTTTCGGTTCAAGAATATGTACAATATTTTTCTCTACATCGCCAAATATCCAACTAAGCATATCGTAAAAATGTACACCAATGTTTGTTGCCACTCCACCAGCTTTCATCATATCGCCTTTCCAGCTGGCAAAATACCAATGACCGCGAGATGTAATATATGTTAAATCAACATCATATATTTTATCTTTTGGAGCATTTGCTATTTTTTCTTTTAAAGCAATTATGCTTGGATGTAATCGTAATTGCAAAATATTATTAATTTTTTGTCCTGTTTCGTTTTCTACTTCTTGAAGCGCATCAACATTCCATGGATTGAGAACCAAAGGTTTTTCACATATAACATCTGCATTTCTTTTTAATCCGAATCGAATGTGAGAGTCATGCAAATAGTTTGGAGTACAAATTGAAATGTAATCAATTTTTTTGTCTGTTCTGCTCAACTTATCTACATGCCTGTCAAAGCGTTCGTATTCTGTAAAGAAATCAGCATTTGGAAAATAACTGTCAAGAATCCCTACACTGTCATTCTTATCCAAAGCCGAAATCAAAATATTACTGGTTTCTTTTATAGCTTTTAAATGCCTGACAGCAATATATCCTGCCGCTCCTATTAATGCAAATTTTTTCATATTATAATGGTTTCAGAACTCACAAAAAGCGTCAAATTGAACAAAAACAATGGCAAATTAA
>JAOZVK010000471.1 GCA_029938185.1 Bacteroidales bacterium
GAACTAATAATATTGTTGTAATTTATTAATTTTTATAAGCCCAGCTTGAAGCCACGCCGACAGTAAACATTTATGTCATTGATTTGCAGTTGTAATAAATAAATAAGAAAGTTAGGAAATGACGAATTATAAATTACGAATTGGTTTACACCTAAAATATAAGTATCTTACAAAAAACAAATAGGAAAGTTATTTTTTAACGATTACTTAAAAGCTAAAAGTGAATATCTAAAAGTTTGCTTATACCTGATAAACAGCATAATATAAAAACACAAAAGTGTCGTTATTATATAATAGTTATAGTTTTAACATTAACAAACTGCTATCAATTATTAATCAAAGTATTGTACCATTGAATCATTGTATAATTGAATCATTGAATCATTGAATCATTGAATAATTGAATCATTGAATCATTGAATAATTGAATCATTGAATCATTGAATCATTGAATCATTGAATCATTGAATCATTGAATAATTGAATCATTGAATAATTGAATAATTGAATCATTGAATAATTGAATCATTGAATCATTGAATCATTGAATAATTGAATCATTGAATTTTTTCATAAAAAAGTGTCAAGCGATATATGAAAAACACCCGAATAGACATTTTTCATATTTGACAAAAAATTTAATATCATAAGCTAATTGTATACAAATGAAAGAAGTGAAACGAAATATTTTATTAAATCCGGGACCAGGAACAACTAGTAATAGTGTTAAAAATGCTTTGGTAGTTGCTGATATTTGTCCACGCGAAAAAGATTTTGAAAATTTAATGAGTAGTGTCAGAGAAGATGTTGTTAAGGTAATAAATGGTTCTGAAGATTATATATCAGTATTGTTTACAGCAAGTGGTACAGGAGGCGATGAAGCAGCAATAAGTTCGGCAGTTCCTTTAGGCAAAAAAATTCTTATTATAGAAAATGGTGCTTATGGAACACGTATGAAAGAAATAGCCAAAACATACAAAATTGATTATGTAGAATATTCAATAGCCTATGGAGATTATCCTGATCTTAATAAAATAGAAACTATCCTAACAAATGAGCCAGAAATTAGCCATATAGCAGTAGTTCATCACGAAACAACAACAGGAATGTTAAATCCTGTGAAAGAGATTATTCAAATAGCACACAAATATAATGTAGAAGTAATTATTGATGCAATGAGTTCTTATGCAGGCATATCTATTGATGCCAAAGAATGGGATATTGACTATATTGTTTCTACATCAAACAAATGTATTCAGGGAATGGCAGGAATTACATTTGTTATTTTTAAAAAAGCATTTATTGATAAATTAAAAAACAATCGCAGGTCTTTCTATTTTGATATATACTCACAATATATGGGTTTCAAAAATAGTCATCAAATGAGATTTACTCCACCGGTTCAAATAATATATGCTTTACGTCAGGCTCTTGATGAATTTTTTGAAGAAACTACCGAAGGACGAGAAAAAAGATATACTGATAATTGGAACATTTTATATAATGGTGTGCAAGAAATTGGTTTTAAACCATACTTAAACTATAAACATGAATCAAAAATACTAATGGCAATCAAAGAGCCTGATGATATAAATTACTCATTTGAAAATATGCATGATTATTTGTATCAAAGAGGTTTTACGATATACCCAGGAAAAGGTGCAAAAGAAGCAACATTCAGACTTGCCGTTATTGGTGATTTATACAAAAATGATATGCATGACTTCTTAGTTGAATTAAAAAATTATATTAAAGAATCGGGTATTACACAATTTTAAAACTCTATGCCTAAGGTCTTCGACCATTAGTGTCTAATATAGAATTGGTAATGTATTGCAATGGTCTGTACAATAGTTTGATTCAAAGACATAAGTATTGGTTATCAATTATATACATACAGAAGACATCGCTTTACATATTTTTTGAAGGGTGTATTATCCTGAAAATAAAAAAATATAAAATTTGATACATTTTCACTTTTTGTATGAATCATTTCATTTTATATATTTGCAAAAAATAATGGCTCTTCAATCTTTTATTTATAATTAAAGTAGTCTATCAAAAGTTTTTCAACATTTATATTTTATTAATTCACATATTGTCAGAGTATTAATAGAATGTGTAAGCAACATTAAATAGATCGAAGACCTTACCATAAGCAGCTATAATTAAGTAACATTAAATAGGTCGAAGACCTTAAATATTAAAGTTTAGTTATGAAAGTTTTGAAAAATAGATTTGGTAACATAGTTATATTATTTGCAGTATTTATATTTGTTCAGTTTATTACAAGAATTATACTAATGCTTATGCCCAATACCGTGATGGATTGGAGTATATGGGAGTTAATAAAAATATTTGCAGTAGGAATGTTTTTTGATGTAGTAAGTTTTTCCAATTTTATAATTCCATTTATTATTGTTCTAATAATATTACCCAATAGGTTCTACAATAGTGTATTTAATAGATATTTTACATATGCAATATATTTTATAACATATGCAATTATAATTTATGGTGGATTTGCTGAGTATTTTTTTTGGGAAGAATTTGGAGTAAGATTTAATTTTATTTCGGTTGATTATTTAGTTTATACAAACGAAGTTATAGACAATATTACCGAATCGTATCCGATACCACTATTAATTACTATTATAATAATTTCCACCTCGTTAATTATGTTTTTTTTAATAAAAAAATCATACTTAAAAATATCCTTACAAAATGAAAATTCACTTAAATTTAGAATAAGTACAGGTTTAGGTATTTTGTTATTACCTGTGATATTCTTTTTTATAGTAAATTTGTCTTTCTCCGAAATATCAACAAATAAGTTTCATAATGAACTATCTAAAAATGGAATATATTCTATTTTTTCAGCATTCAGAAACAATCAATTAGACTATAACGATTTTTATAAAAAACAAGATATAAACGAAAGTTTTAAAATTCTACGCAAACAACTTTTAACACCTAATAGCAAATATGTTAGCGATAATATTCAAGATATTACAAGAATAGTTGAAAAAGACAGCACTAGCGAAAAACGTTATAATATAATGCTGATAACAGTTGAAAGTTTAAGTGCCGAGTATATGGAATATTACGGAATGAGCAAAGGAATACCTGTTACACCTTATCTTGATTCTTTGTTGAAACATTCAATACATTTTGATAATTTTTATGCAACAGGAAATAGAACTGTTAGAGGATTGGAAGCCTTAACACTTTCGATGCCACCTACTCCAGGACGAAGCACTATTAAACGCCCCAATAATGAAAATATGTTTTCGATAGGTTTTATTTTCAAAGATAAAGGTTATGATAATAAATTTATTTATGGTGGATATGGGTATTTTGATAATATGAATTACTTTTTTGAAAATAATGGATTTCAGGTTATTGACAGAGGATTATTAGAAGAAGGAGAAGAAACATTTGGTAATGCTTGGGGCGTTTGCGATGAAGACCTATTTAACAGAGCTTTAAAAGAATGCGATAAGTCTTATAAGTCTAAAAAACCTTTTTTTAATTTAATAATGACAGTTTCAAATCATAGACCATTTACATATCCAGAAGGAAAAATTGATTTACCCTCATTGCATTCAGGTAGAAATGGAGGTGTAAAATATACTGATTATGCCATTAATGAATTTATCAAAAAATGTAAAACTAAACCTTGGTTCGATAATACCGTTTTTGTTATAGTTTCCGACCATTGTGGAGGTAGTGCAGGACGAGCCGAATTACCTGTTAGAGAATATCATATACCCTTGATTATATATAATCCTAAACTTTTTGAACCTAAAATTATTCATACTCAAGCAAGTCAAATAGATGTAGCTCCAACAATTTTAGGCATATTAAACTGGACATATAAAAGTAAATTTTTTGGTAAAGATATTTTTAAAATGCACAAAAACAGCCAAAGAGCTTTAATAGCTAATTATCAAAAACTTGGCTATTTATGTGGTGATAAACTAATGATACTAAGTCCACAAGAAAAAGTCACATTTTATAAATATGATAAACCGACAGAAAATCTCGAAAAAATTAAACTAAGTGAAGAGATTGTAAAACAAACTGTAGCTTATTATCAGGTAGCTGCATATATGTATAAAAATAAATTAAATAAAAAATAAGGTCTTCGACCTGTTTATAGTTGCTTACGCATAATGCATAATCGTCTGTAGTTCAGTAATTAAGCTTTAGGTGGAATATTAAAAATCTCTGAAAGAGTGTATAGATGGACTTATAAAAATACGAGCAAAAGCAGCTTATTTAAGTTTTTTGACATTGATATTTTATTAAATTGCATATTGTTAGAGTGTTAAAAGAATGCGTAAGCCACATTAAATAGGTCGAAGACTAATCTTCAAAATAACCCTTACATTGATCATGTAATCGCAAATAATAACCCTTACATTTATCATAAGCCCAGAACTGGGCTTATAAAAATACAAGTAAAAATAGCTTATTTAAGTTTTTTATTAGTTCCTAAAATGGTTTTTTATTTCGTTAATAAGTTTTTTTGCCCTGAAAGGGCATAAGCATTAACATGGGGCAACGCCCTATGTGTAAACGCATTCGTAAGCAA
>JAOZVK010000472.1 GCA_029938185.1 Bacteroidales bacterium
GGTTTTTAAGAATAAAAAAAGTGTAAACTACTTTTTGACATTTATGAAAAATGCCGGTTAATCTTATCAAATATTAGATAGTTAAATAACTTCTGTACAATTAATTAAAAAGCCACACCAAGACTATTTAATTGTCAGTCGAAACACCTAACAGGCTCAACGTTTTTAAATTATTCAGCTTAAGCTACCACAATTGCCACAAACTATTTTTTCGATACAAAGTTAATAATTTTTGATTTTATATTGTCATAAAATCCTTTTTTACTTGTATTAATTTCATGTTTTTGCATTTTTTCAAATTTTTTATTTTCAACCCTCTCTATTTGTATAAGATATGCCGAATAATTATCGGCTGAGTTTGCTTCGCAAAGAGTGTTTATGGTTTGTATTTTTTCTTGATTAGTTTCTTCGGCTGATAATATTTCGCAAAGTTCAGTATCTGTTATACTATCCGAAACTCCATCGGAACATAAAAATAAGTAATCATCTTTTTGTATGTCTGTGATAAAATGAATATCAGCTTTTGTTTTTTTTATATTATTACCTTGTATTGCTCTTGATATTCTATTGCGTCTGCTGTCTTTAGCTTCTTCTTCTGTCATTACTCCGGCTTTTATCAGCTCGTTTATTATAGTGTGGTCGTCGGTTTGCCAAAGAATTTTATCGTTGCGAATATGATAAAAACGACTATCGCCACAATGTATAACGTTTAAACCCTGCTCGTGTATATGGACGGCTACAAGTGTTGTTGCCATTCCTTGGGTTTCGGGATTTTCGGCAATGTGTTTATCGAATGCGTTTTGAGTGTTTTCAAAGGCTTGCAGGATTTGTTTTTCTGATATGACGCTTAAAGGTCTTGCAGACGCTTTAAGGTCTTTGGTTGTTTGAAAGTTTTTAGAAAATTCAAGACAAGCCAAATTACTTGCAATTTCACCTTTGTTAAGACCACCTACACCATCGCAAACAATAAATAAGTTTGTATTATTATCGGCTTTATTTATGGCAGGAAAAATACTGTCTTCTTGGTTTTTGCGTTTTCCTATTCCATTTAAAGATAATGGTTGTTTTATTTTTATTTTCATATTCCAGTTTTTTCAATATACCTGATAAGCTGTTCGGGTTTATATACTTGTAAGTGCGAACTTGTAAAATCTTTTGTATTTCTTGTAACAATGATTTCAATACCCGAATTAACAGCTGAAAACTCTTGAATTGCATCTTCAAAATCTTTAAAGTCAGAATTTAAAGCGTTAATGCAAGTTTCTTTTGTTGCATTTACTATTTCAAACTGAGTAAGTAAGTAGATTAACAAAAGTTTTTCGACATTTGTTTTTGTACAATTAACTACATGATTGTAATTTATAAAAATGCGTAAACCACATTAAATAGGTCGAAGACCTTAAATCGGCAATAAATTTCCTTGCCCTTTCAATTCCTGTTTTCTTTCGTGCAAAATAAAAGGTATTTACAAGTGTAAGCACGTTTATGTATCCGTTTATTTTTGTATCCATTAAGTTTACAGCTTTTAAGGAATATTCTGCAAAGGGCTTTCTGTCTAATGCGATGTCTAAAATTATGTTGGTATCGTATAATACTTTTATCATTGGTATTTTTTATTTAGAAATTTATAATATTCTTCTTTATAGTTTTCTGATATTTCTGTATCTTTCATAAAACCAAGCCATTTTTTTGTAAATTCTGTTGTTGTCATTTTTGGTTCTTGTTCAAGTTTGATAAGATTATTGGGTTTTATACTTGAAAGCTCGTTGAACGATTTATAAAGCATTAAAATATCCTGTATATTTTCGGTTGAAAAAGGCATTATTAAAAAACTGTTACCTGAATTATTTTTTAAAATAATTGGTTCATTTCTTTGTTCGTTAATTAGTTTTATTAAATCTAATTGTTGGTCTGTTGTTGTGTAGGTTTCCATAATGTTATTTTTTGTTAATTAATTAAATACTGTCTTCTTGGTTTTTGCGTTTTCCTATTCCGTTTAAAGATAATGGTTGTTTTATTTTTATTTTCATATTTTTAGTATTTCGGAAATTTCAAAAAGTATATCAATAAGTTCAGCTTCGTTACTTTCTTTTATGTTTTCAGGCAAATGTTTATGATGCGGAAAAGTTTTTATTTCAGGGTGATTATAAGCATTATCGTATCTGAAAATCATTTCGTCTGATTAATTCATAAAATGATAGCTGTATTTGTCTTTTTTGTGAAATTCTGTATCTTTCACTTCTTTAAAACTCAATTTGCTGTTGTCAGTAAAAACAATATTACCCGAAATATATCCTTTACTACTGTTGTAATATTTTGTTGTAACTGAGTATGTTCCGATAATGTTTTGAAAACAGGCTTATTTGGTCTTCAAGTTTTGCAAAATATTTTTTTACCATTGCAATTTTTCTAATTTTTGTTTATCTCTTAAAAACATTTCGTAAATACCCGACCAAATCATATAATCATCTTCATCGCCGATTTTTCCGGTTTCAAATTTTTTGTAAAACAATTTGCTATCCATATTATGTTTTATTTCAAATTGTTTCAAATCTTTTTCAATATTATATAAGCCAAGTTTTAATTCGCTTATTTGATAATCTATCATTTTATTGAAAAAATTATCTTTATCAATATGCAACAACATTACTTGTTTAAGGCGTTGCTCTGTGCGGTCGGATAATTGTAATTGTATCATAATAGTTATTTTTGATTTATTCTTATGAATTTTGACAAACTTACAAAACTTTGTCAAACTTTATTATATTGAGTTAAAAAAAATAGGTCTTCTATTATTGCCTTGATTATATATGATATAAGTATCCTTTTTCAAATTGCATAAGTTTTTATTTTAATTTGGTGTTTACTGTAATACAATCATTATTTACACATTGTTTTTTTGTACATTTGTCCTTATTTTAAAAATTTTAAAAGGAAAATGACTATCGCCTAATGAATATGAGAAAAGATATAGGATACAACATGTGCAATTAATACTTAGGTATTACACTCTTGTTAATAATATTAGTTTTAATTTTTAATATTTGTTGAAAAATATTTATTAGATTACTTACTTGATTTCGAAATTTATTCAAGTTCTAATTGTTCTGTATAATTTAGTTTGTTGGGTTTAAACTTTGACAAAGTTTTGAACTTTGTCAAAGTTTAGCATACAAATTGCAAAAAGAACAAAGTTAGCTTTCAAAATATGAAACATATTTAACTTTTAACATTTTTCTTTTTATTGATTACATAAGTCAGGATTATACCAACTCCAACTAACAAAGAGACAATGCTTCCAAAAGTTAATCCTACATGAACATCGTATGAACCAAACCATTCTAAATTATTTATATTAAAAAAAATAGCACTATAATGTATAATAAAAAAAGATAAACCCAACCAAAAAATAGATAATTCAAGAGGTTTTATAGTTTTTCTTTTTTTATAAATAAATAAAATAGCAATCAATGATGAAATTATACTTCCTACAATATAGTAATACATACCAATCGTAGGTAATATAAAAGAAGCAAGCAACCAAAGTAAAGAATATATTACATTTTTGTTTTTCTTTTTTTTGGGTTTCTCAAGTTTGGCAAAGTTTGGAACTTTGACAAAGTTTTTTGATTTCGATGCAACGCCAACAGTTTTTTTGCCTACAATCAATTGTCCTATTTTCTTACTTGCTTGTTGCTTGTATTTTCCATTTGGGTATTTTTGTAAATAGTTTTTAAATAGTTGTATATCTGTTTTGTTTTTTATTTTGTCCCAAAGTTCAGTTTCGGGGTCGTCTATTAGGGTTACATCTTCGTTTGGTTCAACTTTGACAAAGTTTGGAACTTTGTCAAAGTTTTTTTGTTCGTTGTCTATTAGGGTTTCGTCTTCGATGATTGTTTCAACTTTGACAAAGTTTGGAACTTTGTCAAAGTTTTTTTGTTCATTGTCTATTAGGGTTTCATCTTCGTTGATTGTTTCAACTTTGACAAAGTTTGGAACTTTGTCAAAGTTTACTTCGAGAGCTTTTTTAAACTCGTGGCATGTTTGGTATCTGTCGGCAGGATTTTTGGTAGTTGCTTTTTTTATTATTTTGTTAAGTTCAGGGAAAGCTGTTAGTTCGGGAAATTCATCTTGAACTATTTTCAATTTTATATCAAAATCAGATAATGTTGTTCTGTCATAGGGTGCTTCTCCTTTCAGCATATAATATAAAACAACTCCAAGTGAATAAATATCAGTAAGATGATTTATATTTTTGCTGTCTTTTACTTGTTCTGGGCTCATGTATATTGCAGTTCCCATCTGTGCTCCTGTATTTGTCAATTCTGCATCGTTGTCTAATAATTTTGCTATACCAAAATCAAGTATTTTAACATTATTGCCTTTTTGGGTCTCTATAAAAATATTTGATGGTTTAACATCTCTGTGTACAACACCTTTTTTGTGTGCAAACTCAAAAGCACTCAAAGCTTGTTTTAAAATCTCTATGGCTTCTTGTTTTTTTAATTTGCCTTTTTGTTTTATGTAGCCTGTCAGGCATCGCCGTCAGGCTAACACATAACTGTCTGTTATTTAACATATAACATTGTT
>JAOZVK010000473.1 GCA_029938185.1 Bacteroidales bacterium
TTTTAAGAATAAAAAAAGTGTCAACTACTTTTTGTAATTTATGAAAAATGCCTAATATTGTTGTAATTTATTAATTTTTATAAGACCACCTTAGCAACAACTAAAAAATAAAACAATAATAATACTGATAAATTAAATAATTATTTTAAATTTGCAGATTATTAAAATAGAATAATGACTTAAATAAAAAAAAATATTAAAATAAAAAGCGTTTAGCTTACTTTCTTGTTTGTGAAATCGACCAAATTTCAAAATACACCAGGAAATAAGATGAATGCCTACGCTTTTGGCGTGGGCTGTTCTTATTTGGTGTATGGGTTTTTGGTCGAACCTCACAAACGAATTAAGATACGGTTCCCACGCTTTTTCTATGTTTAATTTTAAATCGAAACCTTGCTTTTTGGGGAATTGGCGGCAAATTTAATATCTTAATATTATGAGAAGTACAAATTTCTTTAAAGTGTTTATGATTGTTGTAATAGCAGCAGCAATTAGTTTTTCTGGTTGTAAAAAAGATGATGACGCTGCTGAACCAGAAGCGACAACAGGTAATATTAGTGTAAATTGCTCTGTAAAAGATGGTGCACTTTCACTTGAGGTTAAAACATGGGATGTAACCGTTAAGTTATACGAGGGGAATTTAAGTATAAAAGAAGAAAAAGTCAGTATCAGTGGTAACGTATCTTTTAAAGATTTAAAACCAGCGACTTATTCGATTAGAGCGGAAGGTTATGTTACTTCTACCGATGGTGAAGAAGGATATGTATCTGGAGAAACAGCAACACAATTAAATGCAGGTGATAATTCCAGTATTAATTTAGAACTTAATTAGAAACCTATTTTAGGCTACACGTTAGAAGTTGGACAGTCTTGTTTATCAGGTATTTCGTAACAAGATAAAAATCAATCCTGTTAATCCTGTAAATCCTGTCAAAAAATAAAATAATGTCCAATACTATACGTGTAGCCCTATTTTACATTAAAAGTTGAAGCATGCAAATAAAAAAAAGTATTATGCTAATTTATTTGTGTGCTTTTTTAGATTAAATGCCACAACGTTTCACACAAAGTTTTGCAAAGGTTCACTTTATGGTTTCAATCGCTTGAAAAACAATAGTGTCCCAAGCTTACGTGGGTAGCCTACACAAGTAATATAAAAAAGTCGAAGACCTAAAAACCACTTAGATTGATAGTAACAGTAGGTATTAATAATAATAAAGCAACAATTGTCATTAGAATAATAAATGGTAAAGCCCATATAAACCATTTTTCGTAAGGAATTTTTGCTACACCAAGTACTGCAATTAAAACACCCGATGTTGGTGTAATTAGATTAGTAAAACCATCGCCAAACTGAAAAGCCATTACTGCTGCTTGTCGAGAAATGCCTAAAATATCGGACAACGGTGTCATGATAGGCATTGTCAGAGCTGCTTGCCCCGAACCTGATGGAATAAAAAGGTTTAGTATTATTTGAAAAAAATACATCATACTTATTGATGCTATTTTACCCATGTCAGTAATTAAAGAAGAGATTGAAAACAGTATTGTATCAATAATTTTACCGTCTTGTAATATTTCAATTATCCCACCAGCTAAACCTACAACCAATGCTGCCGAAGCAATATCTTTTACACCTTCAAGAAATAAATCAACAATTTTATTAGGATTATAGTTCATCGAAACTCCCGAAACAATTCCTAATGCAAAAAATATACTTGCAATTTTAAGTATATACCATCCATAAGCCATTACTCCAACTACTAAAAATAATATAGTAATAACTAATAATATAAGAATAAAAAAATGAACTGATTTTCGAAGTGTAGTAAATCCTGTTATTGCAAAAAAAACTGTAATTATTGGAATAGCAGGAATTATTAAAGATTCACTACCAATCATGAAAGTTGTTACATAATATTTAAGAGAAGAAAAAACCAAAACTGATAGTATAATGAGATACATAATCCAAGCTGATAAAGGTTTTTTATAGTTAAATTTTGAAAATTTTTCAGTTTTTTTATTTCTCCAATATGCATCATCTTTGTAAACTATTGATCGTTCTGGACTTGCTTTTACTTTTCGTGCATATATTACAATGTATGTTATTCCTATTATATTGATAACAAACCAACTGAAAAGCCTGTATTGTATTCCTGAAAATATTTGAATGCCTGCAATTCCTTGTGCCACACCTATTGTAAAAGGATTAAGTATGGCACCTGCAAAGCCCAATCCGGCAGCAACAAAAACAATTGATACACCGACAATTGAATCATAGCCCATTGATATTGCAAGCGGAACAATAATCATTGTAAAAGGGATAGTTTCTTCGCTCATGCCAAATATAGCTCCAAACATACTGAATATTAGCATTATTGCAATTAGTACCCAGTTATCAACTCCAATTTTTGAAAAGAATTTTTTATTTTTTATTTTTTTAGTAAATAATAGAAATGCAAAAATAGCCATATCAATAGCTTTACTTTTTCCTATTATCATAAATGCTCCACCAACCATAAATATAAAAATTATTATATCCGATTTGTTTACAAAGCCTTTAAATAATGCTCCAAATATTTGCCATGATTGTACATTATGATTTGTTTTTTGAAACGAACCATCAATAATTATTTCTCTTTTAGAATTATTGATATTCTTTACTTCTTTTTTATATTGACCTCCCGGTACAATCCAAGTGAGTATTGCAGATAAAATAATAATAAAAAAAATTATTACATAGGTATGAGGTAACTTCTTTAACATAAGCGTTTTGGTTAAGCTTGAGATTTAAAAATAAAATTTATATGAATTTTTACATTTTCTTTACAATTTGAAATTGCTAATTTCGTAAAAAATATGTTTATTAAAGATTATTTTACATAAAATTTGGCTCTTCGAGCCTTTTAATGTTGCTTACGCCTGAATAATTTTATTGAATAAAAGGTTTAATTTAATTTTGTATAAAATTTAATCTTTGAAAAACAGTTTATTATACAAACGGGCTATCCACGTAAAGTTGGTCAGTGTTGTTTATCAGGTGTTTCGTAACAATAAAAATCAATCCTGTAAATCCTGTAAATCCTGTAAAAAAAAAAATGTCCAATACTAAACGTGTAGCCTACAAACGGAAGCATCATAAAATAGGTCGAAGACCTTAAATTATTAGCAAATGAAAAACAAAATATTAATAAAAAATATAAAAACTTTAGTTCAAGTTGAAAATACGATAAAGCTAAAAGTTGTTGGAAAACAAATGTCTGATATTGGTAGAATTAATAATGCTTTTTTGCTTATTAGTGATGATAAAATTGAAGACTTTGGTAAAATGACAGATTTTGATATTTCAAAATATATTGATTGCAAAATAACTGAAATTGATGCAAGTGGAAAAATGGTTTTTCCTTCCTTTTGCGATTCTCACACTCATTTAGTATATGCAGGAAGTCGTGAAATTGAGTATGTTGATAAAATACGTGGTTTGTCATACGAAGAAATTGCCAAGCGAGGTGGAGGAATATTAAATTCGGCAAAGCTACTACATAACACAAGCGAAGATGAGTTATACGAACAATCTATAAAGCGTATTAACGAAATTATAGCCTTTGGAACTGGAGCAGTTGAAATAAAAAGCGGCTATGGTTTAAATACCGAAGATGAAATTAAAATGCTCAGAGTAATTAAAAGGTTAAAAAAAGACACACCTTTAACTATTAAATCTACATTTCTGGGTGCTCATGCAGTTCCTAAAAATTTTAAAGGTAAGCAAGACAAATATGTTGATTATGTGATTAGTGAAATGATTCCAGTAATTGCAACAGAAAATCTTGCCGACTATATTGATGTTTTTTGTGATAAAGGTTTTTTTACAGTAGAACAAACTGACAGAATTTTATTGGCTGGTACGAAATATGGTCTAAGAGCCAAAATTCATGCAAACGAATTAGATTATTCTGGAGGTGTACAAGTTGGTGTAAAGTATAATGCATTATCAGTTGATCATTTAGAATATGTTGATGATGAGGAAATTGAAACTTTATTGAATACCGAAACAATGCCAACAGTTTTGCCCGGAGCTGCTTTTTTCTTGGGCTTAGTTTATTCGCCAGTTCGCAAAATGATAAATGCAGGTCTCCCTATTGCATTAGCTTCTGATTTTAATCCAGGTTCTTCGCCGTCCGGAAATATGAAATTTATATGTTCGCTGGCTTGTATTAATTATAAAATGTTACCCGAAGAAGCAATTAATGCAACAACAATTAATTCGGCTTATGCTATGGGTATTTCCGATAAGCTTGGAAGTATTGCTAAAGGCAAAATTGCAAACTTATTTATAAGCAAAGAAATACCTTCTATCGAATATTTACCATATGCCTATGGTAGTGACATAGTTGATACTGTGTTTTTGAATGGCAAAATTATAGAAAAATAAGGCTACCCATCAGAAGTTGGACAGTCTTGTTTTTCAAGTAGTTTTAATCATAGAATTAAAGTAAAGATTAGCAAAACTTTGCGAAACTTTGCGAAACTTTGCGTCAAACTTTGTGTAACTTTGCGGTTAAAAAGCGGC